>PLNF01000083.1 GCA_003141715.1 Bacteroidales bacterium
TTGAATATCATTTCCCCAACAAACGCACCGATTAACGGGCCTAAAATTATACCAAGCGGGCCAAGAAAAAAACCTATTATTAGTCCAACAGTCGCACCTTTCGTTCCGTATTTTGAGCCGCCAAACTTTTTTGTACCCCACACTGGCACTATATAATCCAGAACTGTAACTAAAACAGCTATTGTACCCAGAATAATCAATGTAGGAGTAGTAAACTGTCCGAACCTCGTCAGATGAAGAAATATTAATCCAAGAAAACTTAAAGGAGGTCCGGGTAATACAGGAACCAGGCAACCGATTATCCCTATGATCATAAAAATGATCCCCAGAATAAGGAGTAAATAATCAGACATTTAAATAAACCTTTTCACTTCTTGCCAAGGTCTTCGAACTCGACGTTTGTGAATTCTTCTGCTACCAGAGCACTTTTTTCATCACTGATATCAGCAATGAATGTTGGTTCGGGAGCTTTTGATTCATCCTTACCATTACCAATATATGTAACAGCGTCTTTTAATCCTTCCGAAAACTTTTCAAAATCTTCTTTATACAGGAAGATCTTATGTTTTTCGTAAAATACTTTTCCTTCTTTACCTAAACGTTTCTTGCTTTCTGTAATGGTCAGATAATAATCATCTTTCCTTGTAGCTTTCACATCAAAAAAGTAGGTTCTCTTTCCGGCACGCACCACTTTGGTGAAGATTTCTTCTTTTATGATTTTTTCATCATGCCCGTTTATGACTTCCTGTATTCCGGCTTCTTCTTCNNAATTATTTTATCAAATCAAAACCGGGCAGATTATTTGTTCTTAATTTTGCTTAGTTGTATTGCGGGTAAGGGAAAAAGAGTATTTTTGCTGCGGAAATTTGAGGTTCTTTATAAATGATAAGCAGAAGATTATTGCGTATAAAAGCCCTGATGGCTCTTTATGCTTTTAACCGCAGGGAGGATGAGAATCTTGCTCAGGCCGAGACAGAATTGATGTTCAGCATTGGTAAGAGTTACGATCTTTATCACTATCTGCTGCTGCTTGTTCTTGAAGTCGCTGATATTGCAGGGGAGAAGATCGATCAGGCTCTTCAGAAAAGAATGCCATCTCACGAAGATCTTAATCCAAGAAGAAGGTTCATTGATAATCAGGTTATCGCCCAGCTTAGAAAAAACATTGAATTCAAGACCTATATTTCCTCTAAAAAACTTTCCTGGATTAACAACTCACATATTCCACGCCTGCTTTATAATAAAATGATTGTATGGGAAGCTTATGAAGAGTATATGAAGGCGGAAAATAATAATTATCTGTCTGATAAGAAATTCATTACAAGGCTTATTACTGATCTATTTTCAAATTCTGAAGATCTCCATTCAAACCTTGAAGAACAGAGCATATATTGGAATGATGACATGGATTATATTTCATCAATGGTAGAGAAAACTCTGAAAAAATTTAAGACAGATTCAGGAGAAAAAACTCCACTGATGCCTTTATTTAAAAACGATGAGGATGAAGAATTTGTGAAAATATTATTCAGAAAAGCAATCCTTCACTCAAAAAAATGTTCTGAACTTATTGATAAGAATACAACCAACTGGGAAGTTGACAGAATTGCCCTGATGGACATCCTTGTGATGCAGCTGGCAATAACTGAAATACTTGAATTCCCTGAAATACCTGTGAAGGTTACCCTGAATGAATACATTGAGATTGCCAAATACTATTGTACTTCAAAAAGCAGTACATTTGTCAACGGAATTCTTGATAATATAGTAAAAGAAATCCGTGACGAAGGCCTTTTTAACAAGTTTGGGAGAGGTCTTGTTGGTGAAACATTGACAGACGAAAGTTTATGAATTAACATTGGATCAGTGTTATGAGGAAGATCATAGTAATATCTTTGATGCTGTTAGCGATAATAGCTTCATATTGTGGCAGCGGAACAGGAAAAAATTCGGCCAATTCCGCTTCAAAAACAAATAGCACCGGAACAAGTGAGATAATCTTCAGGGAATATCAGCACGATTTTGGAAAAGTTGCAGAAGGAGAAAAGGTTAGTTATATATTTGCATTTGATAATAAAGGAACAGGAAATCTTATTATCTCTTCAGCAACAACAACATGCGGATGCACTGTTCCTAAGTATGATACAAAACCAATTCCTCCAGGGGCAAATGGAAATCTGGAAGTCGTTTTTGACACTTCCGGTAGAAACGGAATGCAAACAAAAACCATTACAGTGAAATCGAACTCTTCAAAACCTGTCGTATTATTAAAAATAACCGCAGAAGTAGTAACCACTAATAATTAATAATAATTAATAATTGAGACAATGACCAATTTTGCTTATTTGTATTTGATGGGTCAACCTTCCGGAGCAGCCGGACAGAGTAACCCACTTGTGACTTTCCTTCCGCTTATTCTTGTTTTTGTTGTTTTTTACTTCTTCATGATCAGNNGGGAGAATATATGAAGTGAAGGATAACTATGTAACTGTCGATGTTGGCGGAGATGTAAAACTGAGAATTGACAAAAATGCTCTTCTGAAAGATCCGTCAGCCGACGAATTATAACTAATTCTTTACATTGAACCTTTTGTGAAAGGGGAAAATGGAAAACGGACAGAAAACCTTAAGAAGAAGGGAGTAAAAGTGATCAACAGAGATATTGCTGTTTTTGCTTTCTTCCTTTTTCTCTCTTTTATTTTCTGGTACCTCAATTCCCTCGGAAAAGAAAATGAAGCCGGAATAAAATATCAGGTCAAGTATATTAATATTCCTAAAGAAAGAATTATCACTTCAGAACAACCAACTGACCTGAACCTCTTTCTTAAAGGACCGGGTTATTCATTATTGAAACTCAAAATTTCAGGCAAAAAGGCTCTCTTGATTATTGACATTTCAAAAGTCAATTACAGAAGAGCACCCGGTGATAAAGCATTAAACTATTATATTGTCACATCAGGACTTACAAAAAGCCTGAATGTACAAATAAGATCAGGATGCGAGATTACCTCAATAAAACCGGATACCCTCTTTTTCACCCTTGATAAGGTAGTTGCAAATTCATCTGTTATGCCAGATAATTAGTCTGATAATAAAAAGAAAAGATGACATTTTATGAAACCCGCATTTAAGCTAGGTGTTACGGGAGGTATCGGAAGCGGTAAAACGTCTGTATGCAGGGTTTTCGATGTCCTCAGAGTACCTGTTTTTTCAGCAGACCGGGAAGCACGGGAAATAATGGAGAATGACAATGGGATCATCAGAAGGCTCAATTCTATTGCCGGGAAGGACCTTTACATCAACGGGAGTCTTGACCGGACGGAACTGGCAACGATTATCTTTAATGACAGAACCCGCCTTGAAAAGGTAAATTTGCTTGTTCATCCTGCTGTTTTTGATCACTTCAGGAAATGGACATTGGAACAGACAGCACCCTATGTAATTATGGAGGCAGCAATACTTTTTGAAAGCGGAGCTTCAAAATTTGTAGACAGGATCGCCACAGTTGTGGCGCCGGTTGAACAGAGAGTGGAAAGGGTTATTCAGAGAAATAAACTTTCCAGGGAACAGGTTATGGAGAGGATGAAGAATCAGACGGATGATGAGACCAGGATAAAGCTATCGGATTATATAATCAGTAACTCCGAAAATGATATGATCATACCTGCCATTCTGAAGATTCACGATGACATTTTAACATTTATTAATACTCAATCCTGAATATGGGAATGTTTGGAAAATGGATTGGCGGAGGACTTGGATTTGCCATGGGCGGACCGATAGGGGGCCTGTTGGGTTTTCTGGTTGGCTCTATGATAGATGGTACCACTGTTCATACTTCAACATATACTTCCGGAACTGCCAGGACAAGCCAGGGCGATTTCGGAATGAGCCTGCTTGTTCTTGTTGCAGCAGTTATGAAGGCTGATGGAAAGGTTGTCAAATCTGAACTCGACTATGTTAAACATTTCTTTGTCAGACAATTCGGGCAGGAATCAGCAAAGCAGGCTCTCTTGATGCTAAAAGATATACTAAAACAGGAAATCCCGGTAAGGGATGTTTGCCTTCAGATAAAAGGAAACATGGATTATTCCTCTCGACTGCAGTTATTACATCTATTATTTAATGTATCCCTTGCAGACAGCGTGATCCACCCTTCGGAAATTCAGATTATTGAAAAAATTTCGTCATATCTGGGAGTTGCTTCCAACGATTTTTTGTCAATAAAGAATATGTTTATTCCCGAAACAGATTCTTCTTATAAAATTCTTGAAATAGATCCATCTACTTCAAATGAAGAGGTTAAAAAAGCGTACAGAAGGATGGCTATGAAATATCATCCCGATAAAGTAAGCCATCTTGGTGATGATATCAGAAAATCTGCAGATGATAAGTTTACCATGGTTAATGAGGCATATGAGAAGATTAAAAAGGAACGGAATATGATCTGATCTGTAAAATTGAAAAAAATATCAGTTATGAAACGGACTTTACAATTCTAGAATTAAATTTGTATTTAAATAAATAAGATATGATTTTAAAAGATATTCTGGCAATTTCTGGCGAACCCGGTCTTTTTAAGTTTATTGCCCAGGGGAAAAATGCAATAATTGTTGAACACCTCGAAACAAAAAAAAGAAGCAGTGCTTATGGCTCAGCGAAAGTAAGCTCGCTGGAAGACATTGCAATTTTTACTGATAAAGAGGATCTGCCTCTTGGGAAGGTTTTTGATCTGATTCACGAAAAGGAGAACGGCGGACCGGCACCAGATTCAAAAGCAGATACCGGCAAATTGAAAGCGTGGTTTGAAGGGATTCTTCCGGAATATTCAAAAGATAAAGTGTACACCAGCGACATAAAAAAAGTTGCACAGTGGTATAATATCCTTCATAACCTCAACCTTCTAATTAAGGAGGAACCTGAAAAAACAGTCGAGGAAAAAACAGCTGAGAAGAAACCGGCAAAGGAAAAACAGTCTCCTGCAACAGAAAAGAAAAAGAAAAAAGCCACTCCTAAGTCAAAGGCCGTATAATAGATATTTTGAAGTAACCAAAAACCTTTGTGCCCCTTTGTGAACCTTTCGAGCCCTTAGTGGTAAAAAAATATTTAACCACAATGGATCACAAAGTTCAACACGAAGTAACACAAAGGAAAATACAGAAGATTATCTTTAGGTGAAACTAATACTTCCTCAAATGAATTTTGGCGGCAATGAAGTAGTTTATAGTTATGAGCAATCTGAGATTATCATTGTGCCGGTACCTTATGACGAAACAAGTACATGGATGAAAGGAGCCGATAAGGGGCCTGATGCTATTCTCGAAGCTTCTGTCAATCTTGAATTCTACGATGTAGAAACCTCATCCGAAGCACATCTTACAGGTATAAATACAATTGCCCCTGTTCTAGAGAAAGAAACACCTCAAAAACTTGTTAAAGCTGTATATGACAGGACATTTTCACTTCTGAATGAGGAGAAATTTCCTGTAATTATTGGCGGGAACCATACTGTCTCCATCGGAGCTATAAAAGCTTTTTCAGAATATTTTGAAAATCTCACAATACTTCAGCTTGATGCTCATGCTGATCTGCGACAGGTATATGAAGGGTCAGAGTTTAATCACGCATGTGCCATGGCGAGAGCTCGTGAATATGCACCTATAGTTCAGGTCGGTATCAGAAGCATGGCAGCAGAAGAATTGCCATTCGTTGAAAAGGACAGAATATTCTTCTCACATGACCTTTATTATGATAAGAGTCTTTATGAAAAAGCGATTGCCAAACTCACGGAGAATGTATATATCACTATTGACCTTGATGTATTTGATCCCTCTATAATGCCATCTACAGGAACCCCGGAGCCAGGAGGACCTGCATATTTTGAACTACTTCATTTTATGAGGGATGTTATAAAAACCAGGAATGTCGTAGGATTTGATATTGTCGAATTATGTCCATCTGCAACAAATAAATCTCCTGATTTTATTGCCGCAAAAATAATATACCAGCTTCTGTCATACAGATTTGCTATCCCCCCTAATCCTCTTTTTTCGCCTCCTCCCAAATGACATTCATCTCATCGAGACTCATATCATGAAGTGAGATACCTTTTGTTAGTGTCTCTTTTTCGAGATAATTAAACCTTTTAATAAATTTCCTGTTAGTTTTTTCAAGAGCAGCTTCCGGATCAATATCATAAAGACGTGACGCATTTATAATTGAAAAAAGTACATCACCAAGTTCTGATTCTATTGATTCGGTATTATGGTTTCCTATCTCTTCTTTCAGCTCTGAGATTTCCTCAAGAACTTTGTCCCATATCTGCTCACGTTTCTCCCAGTCAAACCCGACACCCCTCACCTTTTCCTGTATCCGGTTTGCTTTTACTATTGCAGGCAATGATGATGGAACACCGGAAAGAACCGGTTTATAGCCATTGTCCTCCTTGATTTTGAGTTGTTCCCAGTTCTCCTCAACCTCTGACGCTCCCGAAACCTTAACATCACCAAATACATGCGGATGTCTGTAAATGAGCTTATTGTTGATCCCTTCCAGAACATCTGCCATTGTAAAAACTCCTTTTTCAGCACCAATCTTTGCGTAAAAAACTATGTGAAGCATGAGATCACCAAGCTCGTTTTTTATACCTTCATCACTTCCGGAGAAAATATAATCAGCTAATTCATAGGTCTCTTCAATAGTAAGTTTCCGCAGGCTCTCGTTTGTCTGTTTCATATCCCAGGGACACTTTACCCTTAATTCATCTATAATGCCAAGAAGCCTGTTAAACTCTTCAAGGCTTTTGTTTTTATCATTCATTATTCACTGTTTTAAAACAAACGGTTAGCGGATGTAGTTTTGTGAGCAAGATCGATACGTAACACAGATCCGACTGAAAGACTGAGTAATTCAGATACGTCAGCACCGTTGATTGATATTTCAAGAAGATCTAGCTGGTTGAATCTTGCCAGCATCTCCCCTACAGGCACATCACTGTACTTCAGGGAAATCTGATCTGTATAATTTTTATTGCTCTGAATAAGAATCCTGTAGGCTTTATTTTCAAATACTCTGTAAAAAACTTCCCTTGTTATATTAGAAATTGCATTTCCATAGGAGTCAATGAAAATAATGCTGCCAATGATAACATCTTTATCGATTGTTGCCCTCAACGGGACTCTTTCACTAAGTGTCTTAACAGATTTTCCAAGGTCGGATGGTTTTTTCCCGGCTATAAGATCTGAGGCAGCTTTCGCAAATATTTCAAGTTCGTCGGAAGTTCCCTTATTATCTATTTTTATTACTTCATCCGGATCTGAATTAAGAATGAGGTTAAAAATTCCATTGTCAGTCCCTATGAAAAAATGGTCTCTGGCTCTGACAATCAAATGATCCTGATCCTTATGTGCTTCCGAATGAACGCATATGATATGAATTGAGCCTTTAGGATAATTATTATAGGTATTTCTTATTATAAAAGAGGCGTGCGAGATATTAAACGCTGGGATATTTCCGGCGTTATCAATTATAATAGTTCCCGGACACCCGCTGCTAAGCTTTCCTTTAATGATTCCATAATAGATATCATCTGGCTTCCACTCTGTTGTTAATGTTATTACCGGCATATGAAAAAACTTATAACAAAGATAATCTTCTAAGGAAAAAATAACCTTACTTTGTACTTTTCAATGAATTTTTTTATGAACTATTTACCATGTTTCCGGATGAAAGTGGCGAATGGCACTTCAGTTCATTAATTTTTGTTAGGTTTAATGACAGAGATAATTATTTTTCTTGAGGATATTGATCCTGTTGTCTTCTTCGGAACAAACAATTCGCTGCTTGATAAAATCCGCAGTTTCTTTCCTAAAATTAAGATCATGGCCAGAGGTAATGAGATTAAATGCATGGGAGAGGAGACTGAGATAACAATATTTGCGGAAAAGTTTAATGAACTGATCGAATACTATCGAAAATATCATCGGCTCGACGAACAGGACATTGAAAAATATCTTTTTGATGCTGAACACATGAAGTCGGCATCAAATGGTGAGTTTGAACAGGTTATCATTTTTGGTACAAGCGGAAAGCCTGTACGTGCACGCACTGTTAACCAGTTGCTTCTAGTCAATGATTATAAAGCTAACGATCTCATTATTGCCGAAGGACCTGCCGGTACTGGTAAAACATATACATCTATCGCGTTGGCAGTGAAGGCGCTAAAAGACAGGGAAGTAAAAAAAATAATTCTTACACGACCGGCTGTTGAAGCCGGTGAAAGGCTTGGATTCCTTCCCGGAGATATGAAGGAGAAACTTGATCCTTATCTTCAACCACTATATGATGCTCTGCATGATATGTTACCCTTCAAAAAACTGGAAACATGGTTGGAGGACGGAACCGTACAAATAGCACCACTGGCATTTATGCGAGGGAGAACTCTTGAAAATGCATTTGTGATTCTTGATGAAGCACAGAACGCGACCATCAGCCAGCTTAAGATGTTTCTTACAAGGATGGGAGTAAGCTCTAAGTTTATTATGACCGGAGATACTACTCAGATTGATCTTCCCAGGAAAAATGATTCCGGTCTGTTAATGGCAATACGTATTCTTGCCAATATCGAAGGCATCTCAATAATCAAGTTCGACGAGCGGGATATTGTAAGGCATAAACTGGTTAAACGAATTGTCAGGGCTTACGAGAATGAAGAAAATGAAGCCGATAAATTAAAAAACAATATTAAAAAATAATATGGTCAAGACGATTTTAAGCTCAAACTACAACTTTCCCGGGCAGAAGAGCATTTACAAGGGGAAAGTCAGAGATGTATATAATATTGATGAAAAATACCTTCTGATGATAGTCTCAGACAGGATTTCAGCTTTTGATGTTGTACTTCCCAAAGGTATTCCATATAAAGGACAGGTACTTAACCAGATAGCTGCAAAATTTCTGGATGCAACAAGTGATATTGTTCCAAACTGGAAAATTGCCACACCAGATCCTACTGTGACTTTTGGACATAAATGCGAACCATTTCCTTTCGAAATGATTGTAAGGGCTTATCTTACTGGAAGTTCATGGCGAACATATAAAACCGGTGCTAGAGAAATATGCGGTATCAAAATTCCTGATGGAATGAAAGAGCATCAGCGTTTTAAAGCACCAATTATAACTCCTACAACCAAAGCTGAACAGGGCAGGCATGATGAAGATATTTCACGTTCAGAAATATTAGGTAGCGGACTTATTTCAGAAGAAGATTACATTCTGATTGAAAAATATACAATGGATGTATTCATGAGAGGATCTGAGATAGCGCTGCAACATGGCCTGATTCTTGTTGATACTAAATATGAATTTGGTAAGAAGGATGGAACGATTTACCTTATTGATGAGATCAATACTCCTGATTCATCCCGTTATTTTTATGCCGATAAATATCAGGAGCATTTCGAGAAGGGTCTCCCTCAGAAACAATTATCAAAAGAGTTTGTCAGGGAATGGCTCATGGATAATGGATTCCAGGGAAAAGCAGGACAGGTAGTACCTGAAATGACCGATGCGTTTGTTAATCAGGTATCGGAAAGGTATATAGAACTTTTTGAAAAGATAACTGGCGAAAAATTTGTCAGGTCAGATATTAGTAATGTTCCTGAACGAATTGAAAGAAACTGCAGAACATTTCTTAAATCATTGTAAACCAGAGAGAGACTAATAAAGAATCTAATGAGAATCATCAACTGGATAAAAACCCTGACAATATTAATATCTGTTCTGATCTGCAATAATACTGTAAATTCACAGGTTGTCGTTGAGAAATCAAAAGACAAAGTAATGATTTCCGGGACAGCTTATTTTATTCATCAGGTCAAAAAAGGAGAGACTGCTTACTCAATTTCAAAAGCTTATGGAATTTCCGTAGAGGAGCTTATCCGGGAAAATCCGCCTGCAGTTTACGGTATAAAGGAGGGACAGACACTCAGAATTCCGGTCAGCCTGGTTACTGAAGCAAAACCTACAGAATCTGTAACGGTCAAAAGGGAACATGATGAATCCAAATTCATCTATCATAGCCTGAAACCAGGCGAAACAGTCTACTCTCTTTCGAAATCATACGGAGTTTCTGAAAACGAAATAATTCAGAGTAACCCAGGGATGGATATTACCAAACTATCTGTTGGTGCTGAAATAGCTGTACCGAAAAGGGAGTTTATGAGTAACCAGCAGAAATTTAACGATCAGGACAATAAGTATGTTTACCATAAAGTGCTCATGGGGGAAACTCTTTCTTCTATTGCTAAACAATATGGACTTACTGTCAGACAACTACGAAGGGAAAACAGGGATTTAAGGTTTCCCCAGGTTGGTGATTTTGTAAGGATTCCGGGGGCTAAAAAGGCTGAAATCCAGGAGATTGAACAGGTAAAAACCGACACTGTTCCGGCTATTGTGGAAGAATTGCCGGTAAAGATTGCCAGATCTGCAGGATTTACACCCGTAAAAGACCTGAAAGGCTCAATGGATGTAGCTGTCTTGCTTCCATTCTATCTTTCAGAGAATTCAATGCGTACGGAGATTGATTCATCAGTGGTAAAAGGCAAGAAAACGTACAAAATGATTAAAGAATCTGATGATTGGATTTATCCTGGCAGCCTTGATTTTCTGGAAATGTATCAGGGCATACTGCTCGCTGCGGATACATTACGTACACTGGGATTGAATATAAACCTGCATACATATGACATTAAAAGCGACACAATTGAAATTACCAGACTAATAAAGACCGGAAAATTGGCGGATATGGATCTTATCATTGGCCCGGTTTATTCCCATAATCTCTCTATTGTTTCTGATTATGCAAGAAACCTTGATATTCCTGTTGTATCGCCTGTTCCGCTCATGAATAATTCTGCGCTGGTAAATAATCCTACTCTCTTTATGGCCACTTCTTCACTTGAAATTGCCCAAAAAGCGCTTGCAAAAAAAATAAGTGAATATTACGATCATAATATTGTATTTCTTCATGCTGATAGTCTGGGAGTTGATGAGGATGTGAAGAGATTTAAAAACTTGATTTTTACTGAGTTGAGTTATAAATTACCTTATGAGGAAATAAAATTTAAAGAATTTCTTTTCTATAGCAGGTCCATGTTTAATAATGACTCAATTAACAGGTTGAGTCATGCTCTTTCCGAACAATCTAAAAACATCGTTATCATTGCTTCTGAAGAGGCTCCTGTAATAAGTGAGGTAATAGATAATGTCAGTGGTCTTTCCCGAAGATTCGACGTAAAACTTTTTGGATACCCTGTTATCAGGGATCTTGACAGGCTGGATCAGAAGGAACTGTTTGATATGGATATCATGGTCTATTCTCCTTACTGGATTGATTATTCAAAAAAGAACGTAAAACAGTTCAATTTAAATTTCAGGCAAAAATTTCATACACAACCCCTGGAAAAAAGTTATGCATGGCAGGGATATGATATAGCATTTTATTTTTTAAGTGGATTGGCTATGCATGGGAAGAGTTTTATCAGACATCCTGAGATTCATTATCCTGACCTGCTGCAGAGTGAGTACGACTTTAAACGAGAAGCTGCGGGAGATGGTTTTGAAAACCAGAAACTTTTTATGGTCAGATACACAAAAGATTATCAGGTTCTGTTAGAAGAAGAGAATAAACCGCCTCAGTAAAAGTAAACCTTAAAAAAATCACCCGGCTGATAATTGATAGAATGACTTTTATGTTAATAAAAATTAACAACCGGGAATATTCGAAGATGATTATTTGTCTATATCCTGTAGTATGATCAAAGAGTCGTACAACATAACGGAAGAAGATGAACTGGTAAAAGCATGCCTGAATGGCGATAAAAATGCATTCGGAGAAATTGTAAACCGTTATCAGAAAATGGTTGCACGTACGGTTAAAGGTATGCTTGGAGATTCCGTTTTTGCTGAAGATATTGGACAAGAGGTATTTATTAATCTATATCATTCCTTGTCAGAATTCAGGGGAGAAGCAAAACTTTCAACTTATATTCAGAAAATTGCTGTGAATCTGACTCTGAATGAGATAAAAAGAAGAAAAAGATTCTTTTCAATGTTTTCGCAGAAGGCAAATAATGAAATGCATGAATTTGAAATTGCTGATCATAATTCTGAAGAAAGCAGAGAAGCATCAGAAATAGTAAATAAAGCATTATTGGCTATGGATCCCAAGTTTAGAATAATTTTAACTATGAGAATGCTTCAGGGATATTCAACCAAAGAAACAGCAGAAATACTCGATCTGCCTATCGGAACTGTTCTTTCACGGTTATCAAGAGCACAGGAGCAATTAAGAAATATATTGGTAAAACTGTAAATACTCAATTAATACAATGGACGCCTCAGAGATTAAAAAATTGATAATCAGCTCACTGAATGCCGACACTAATACTGTTGAAGTCTCCAGGAAGCTGGAAGAAGAGGGCATCTCTTATAATTTTAGTCATAACTTTGGAGACAAGGTGCTCAATAAACTGTTTTCTGCAGGATTGACTATAAACCGGGAGGTAGAGTTCGTTAAATACATGAATTTTGCTTTCTATCGTATTGCTCTTACAGGTGTAGCGGCAATTATTGTTCTCCTTATCTCTATTTTTCTGATGCAAGGTTCCCTTTCATTAAATTCATTCCTCGGATTAAGTGATAGTTATGATGAAAGTATTGTATGTCTGTTAACCGGAAATTAGCATAAAATGAAAGCAAAATCGATATTAGTTGTTCTCGTGACTTTGATAATTGGATTCATTCTGGGGATGCTGACTTCAGCGCAAATCAGATATCACAGACTGAAACCGGTCAGAGTCTTTTTTTCCGAGGAAAGATTCAGGGATGGCTTTTACAAAGCAATTCAACCCGATGATCAACAAAAAACAAAAATTGATTTGGTTCTTAATAAGTATGCAAAAATTAACAGCGAACTGCAAAACAATTTCAGGAAAGAGCTTGATTCCAATATGAAAGAGTTCAGGAAAGAATTAGATTTAAACCTTTCAAAAGAACAACTGGCCAGATTAAAAGAAATGGATGATCGGCGTCAGGAAATGATAAGACAAAACAGGAAGAATCACCAAAATGATACTCTGAAATCCAGCGATGAAAGACGGCATATTCCGGGTAGAAGGTTAGCGCCTGACGGACCTCCTCCTCCTTACCCGGATAATGATATCACCAGACTACCCGATAATAAATAGAAGATAATCTAAAAGGATTGGCAAATCATCAGGACTGACCCCGAGAGAAATAAGTAAATCTCTGTCTTCAGAGAAGATTGATATGAACTGTTCTTGTGACAATTCACCACTTATTATACTTTGTTTGTAAAGTTCAATAGCTTCTCTTTTTTTGCCTCTGCAAAGCGCCAGGTGGCCTTTGTTTATCTGATCGTGTGCATTTAGTTTCCCGGTCGATAACCGATCATAATATTTCTCCGACTCATCAAATCTTCCAAGTGCAAAATAACAAAAAGCTATAGGCCTTAGAATCTTAAGGTTACCAGGTTCTTTATATTCAACCCTGAAATAGTATTTTAATGCTTGTTCATAGTTCTTAAGGTCAATGTAGCAATGTGCTGTCATTATTACCGTATGAATATTCTCCGGTTCAAGATTATATGCCTGTAAATAATATTCCAGAGCCTCCTCATTCATCCCAAGCCTCCGCAGACATAATCCTATTTTCTTTATAGTCCAGACTTTTCGGTCAATAAGTTCTGCTCTTCTATAAAACTTAAGAGCCTCTTCATAATCTGAGCTTTCCTGGTAGCAATAGGCTATCTTTTCATATAACTGCACATCCGATGGTTTCTCATTCACTTGTTTCAGGAATAGCTGGAGAGCATCACTGTAAAAGTTTTTGCTGAAAAAATAGTCTGCCAGTCCGGCCTCTGCCTCCGATGCATTGCAAGTCATTCTGAAAAATTCTGAATTATAGATATCCAGCTTGCCGATAAAAAGGTCCTCAAATTCCTTTTTATAAGGAGAAAGTTTAAAAAATCTGTAAAT
>PLNF01000057.1 GCA_003141715.1 Bacteroidales bacterium
TCATTTTTTTTTATATTTGTATTAATTCGAAATATGAATCAATAATACTGCTATGAATAATCAATTCACAAAACGTTCAGGATTTTTGATGATCAGTTTGTTTTTATTTTCACTGTCATCTTTTTCACAGTTTAAGGATGTTAATTTCCTGAGAAGTGGNNCTGGTATAATACCGCGAAACCTCATAAACTTTTTGGATTCGATATCACAACAGGCATAAGCGTCGGGATTGTTCCTACATCTGCCGAAACATTTGATGTATCTAAGATTGGTCTCTCATCATCATTAACTGGTACTGGACTTGCATCTACGGTGGCTGGCCCCGATAAAAGTGGCCCTTTGATGACCTATCATCCAAACGGAGTAACTCTTCTTACATTTAATACACCTCCGGGAACAGCATGGAGATATGTACCTGTTCCAACTGCTCAGGTTGGAATTGGGTTACCGTTTGGAACAGAATTAAAAGTTAGATTTATACCTAAAATAAACATAAAGGATGGTAATGTTTCTCTTTGGGGAGTTGGTCTGGTTCACAGCATTATGCAATATCTGCCGGGAAATAAATTATTACCTTTTGATGTTTCACTTTTTGCCGGATACACCAAGCTTCAGGGAAATGTCCCGGTGGATTTACAACCCGATCCCGGACTCAGTGCTTATACATCTCATTATGATATAGCTACTTCATTTAATGATCAGTACCTTAATGTCAGTGTTCAGGCATTAAATGTCAGTGCAATCGCATCACTCAATCTGCCGGTAATAACGTTTTATGGAGGAATTGGTTATTGTAAAACGAAAACAGCAATTGATTTAACGGGGAATTTTCCAACACCTGTTTTAGTGACTCCTACCAACGGAGGAGCCTCCTACGTTCAATATAATGACGATGGTGTAAAAAAAGGATCAGATTTTCCAAATATGGATATTGAAAACTTCTCTGGTCTAAGAGCTAATGTTGGTTTCAGGATAAAACTGGCAGTTGTAACAATTCATGCTGATTACACAAGGGCCCAATATAATGTTCTCACTACAGGTCTGGGCATTTCATTTAGATAAAAAAAACTAATTTTGTTTTTATAAAATCCCCGGATCCCAAAGAATCCCGGGGATTTTTTTTCAATCATAGAACTATTTTGGGGTTTTTATGGTTAATAGATTAAATCTAAATCCAAAGAGGTTGATGAATGCTGACGCACAGAAAATAAATAGTGGTTACCGGTCCTTGCTTCTGGCAGCCAAGACTACTGTTCCCCCTGAAGATAATCATCTTATAAGAAGGGCGTTGGATCTTGCTGTAGAAGCATGTTGTGAAAAAATAACTCTTACCGGTGAGCCTGAGATCCTTCATGCCCTCTCTGTTGCCAGAATTATTGCCGGAGAGATGGGGCTTGGACTTACATCTATTATCACTGCTTTATTGCATGATTCCTATAATAATCTGAGTCTTTCCCCAAAAGAGCTTGAAAAAGAGTTTGGAAAAAAGGTTGTTGAGATACTGAATGGCTTTGCACGTATTACCAGTATCGATTCCATGCAATCTTCCTATCAGGCAGAGAATTTCCGCAAACTGCTTTTAAGCCTTGCTGATGATGTAAGAGTAATTCTTATTAAGCTTATTGAACGGCTTGAATACATGCGTAACCTTGACAACGCTCCCGAAAAGGAGAGAATACCTCTGGCATCTGAGACCTATTTCCTTTATGCACCCCTTGCACACAGACTTGGCTTTTATAACATCAAATCAGAAATGGAAGACCTTGCTGTCAAATATCTTGAGCCTGAACAATACACTTATGTCGATTGCCGTCTGAAGCAAACAACAGCTTCAAGGAATAAGCTGATTCGGGACTTCTCGGCTCCTCTGAAAGAAAAGCTTGAAAAGCAAGGCTTTAGATTCACTATCAAAAGCCGCACAAAATCAATACATTCCATAATGCTGAAAATGAAAAAGCAGGGAGTGGAATTTGAGGAAGTATATGATCTTTTTGCTGTAAGGATTATTATTGACAGTCCGGGTGAGAACGAAAAATCCGATTGCTGGAGAGCCTATTCTGTTGTGACCGACTTATATCAACCCAATCCCAGCAGATTACGCGACTGGATCTCAATACCAAAATCAAATGGTTATGAGTCACTTCACACTACTGTAGTCGGGCCAAGAGGAAAATGGGTCGAAGTGCAGATCCGTTCAATGAGGATGGATGAGATTGCTGAAAAGGGATTGGCAGCTCACTTCAAGTATAAGGGAATTAAAGGAGAAGGAGGACTTGATTCGTGGTTGTCAAAGATGCGTGAAATACTGGAATCATCAGAGAAGGAGGATAATGCATTTCTCGACCAGGTGCGGTCAGGGTTATATACTGATGAAGTTTTTGTTTTTACACCGAAAGGTGATCTGCGCCAATTGCCTGCCGGAGCAACAGTTCTCGATTTTGCCTTCGATATTCATACCGCTGTCGGAGCGTCATGTGTGGGAGGAAAAGTCAATGGGAAGAATGTGACGATAAGGTATGTTTTACAGAATGGAGATCACATTTCTATAATAAGATCAAAGAACCAGAAGCCCAAGCAGGATTGGTTATCATTTGTAGTTACGACAAAGGCAAAAACGAAGATAAAGCAGGTGTTGAATGAAGAGAAAACCAAAGCAGCTGCCGAAGGAAAGGAGATCCTGATGCGCCGGATGAAGAACTGGAAAATAGTCTATGGTGATACCCTGATACAAAAGCTGCTCAATTCTTACAGTCTCAAGACAGCTCAGGATCTGTACTATCTTATTGCGACCGAAAAGATAGAACTCCTTCAGATTAAAGATGTTTTATTAAAAGAGGAATCAATAGGAGAGAATCCTCCCATAACAATATTGCCAGAGAGAGAGATAAAAGAACAGGCTGATTCCCAGATTTCTGATTATTTGATTATTGAAGACAGGGTAGAGGGGCTTGATTATAAGCTGTCAAAATGCTGCAATCCTGTATTCGGTGACAGCGTTTTTGGTTTTGTCACAATATTGGAGGGAATAAAGATCCATAGGAAAAATTGTCCGAATGCACATTACATGAAAACCAGATTTCCTTACAGAATTGTTGCAGTAAACTGGACCAAATCAAAGAACAGCCCTGTCAATACCTCTGGTCGGGTCTGACAGGAAGTTTAGCCATTTTCTCTACCTCAAGCGAAGGGAACCCGAACTCTTCAACGACTTTCCCAAGCATAAGATATGTGCCGCTTCCTTTAAAAGGCCAGTTTTTAAGCGATTGAGAGAAATGTGTTGTATCGAAGAAATTACCTTCAGCATCAATAAAGCATCCAAAGTTCATCCAGTCATTTTTTATTGTTTTGATATACTTTACGGTAACCAGGTGTCCGACCATCCTGATTTTCCTGCCTGTATATTCGCCCATCCTGAGTGCAGATACTTCGCCGCGGAAGGATGTTTCAAGCATATCGAACCAACTCATTGAGACAGGAAAACCGAAAAGTTCGATTTCATCATATACATCTTCAGTCTTTCCCTGAACAAGATCGGGAAGTGAAAAATCACGGACAGGAGAGGAGAAGAGCGGACGAATATTATCTGGTTTATTTTTGTTTATCAACATATGAGCCTCCCACAAAAGTACAGCCTTCTTTTTTCCTGTGAATCTGAATGCCCCTGCTTTTATAAGAAGAATTACCTGCTCAAGTCCGGGATTTACCCTCATAACAAAATCGTAAAGATCGGAGAATGGACCTTCTTCATTGCGTATCTCCTCAATTGATTGTGCTAGCTTATATTCAAGGCTCATAATATGAATGAATCCAATGTATATATCTGTACCATAGATTGTTGTCTTATAATTGCTTTTGTTTATACACGGCAGCTGAATAGTTGCTCCGCACCTTCTTGCTTCATGCACATAAACCCAGGTCCTGTAAAAACCTCCAAAGTTATTAATTACCGCTACCATGAACTCAAGCGGATAATGAGCTTTAAGATAAAGACTCTGGAAGCTTTCAACGGCATATGACGCAGAATGGGCCTTTGAGAACGAATACCCGGCAAATGATTCAATCTGTCGCCATACCTCTTTTGTGACCTCATCGGTGTAGCCCTTTTCACGGCAGTTTGAGAAGAATCTTTCAATAATGCGTTGCATCTCCTGTTTCGACCGGTATTTGCCACTCATAGCGCGGCGCAGGGTATCGGCATCAGAAAGATCCAACCCTGCAAAGTGATGACAGACTTTCAGAACATCTTCCTGGTAGACCATAACACCGAATGTCTCTTCGAGCTGTTCCTTCATAACCGGATGTATATATTCGAATTTTCCCGGATTATGGAACCTGTAAATATATTCTTTCATCATACCCGAACGTGCTACACCCGGCCTTATTACAGAACTGGCAGCCACAAGAGTTGTGTAATTATCGCATCTCAGCTTTTTCAGGAGGCCCCGCATTGCAGGACTTTCGATATAAAAGCATCCTTTTGTTTCACCGATCTTCAGATACTCTTTTACCTTTTCATCGTTTTTAAATTTCTGCACTGCATGAACATCAACATCGATACCCCGGTTGCGCAGAATTATTTCTGCACTCTCACGGATATGGCCTATTCCCCGCTGGCTCAGAATGTCGAGTTTTTCAAAGCCAATCTCTTCGGCAGTGTACATATCCCACTGGGTGGTCGGAAAACCTTTCGGAGGCATATCGAGAGCGGTGTAACATGTAATAAGTTCTTCAGAGATGAGTATACCCCCGGCATGGATACTCCGCATATTCGGAAAGTCAGCTATCTTCAGGCCTGTAGAGAAAATGAGATTGGTTATCTCATTCCGGTTTGTATCTGCTGAAGGATTATCTATAAGCGAATCAATCTCTTCCTTGGGCAAACCATGTACCTTACCGAGCTCACGTACGATCGACTTACCTCTGAAGGTGCTCATAGTGCCAAGCAGTGCGGTATGACCGTAACCATATCTCTTGAAAATATAATCAATCACTTCATCCCGCTCTTTCCACGAGTAGTCAATATCAAAGTCGGGAGGACTGCTCCGTTTCGGATTTATGAATCTCTCGAAGTAAAGGTTTAGATCAATGGGGTCAACATTGTTGATTTTCAGACAATAAGCAACAACTGAATTTGCCCCGCTTCCACGACCGACATGATAAAAACCACGGGACATTGAATATCTTACGATGTCCCATGTTATCAGAAAGTAGGCAGAGAAACCCAGCCTGTCGATTATCTCAAGTTCATGCTTTACTCTTTTCTTTGCTTCATTATTCTGCCTGCCATACCTGTATATCATTCCGTCCCAGGCAAGTTTTTCGAGAAGCAGCTTGTCATCATATCTGCTGGCAGAATAGATCTTTTTGTTTTTAAGACTTTCGCGATCAAACTGTAAATCACAGTCATCCAGAAGCTTTTTTGCATTGCTTAATAACCATGGGTATTCTTTCCTGATTTTTTCAACAGCGGCCGGATCTCTGAAGAATTCATCTTCTCCGGCGCATTGCCATTGTTGCAGGTGGCTGAGAAGAATATTGTTATCAACGGCCCTGAGACTCCTGTGAATAATAATGTCTTCTGTCTCTGCAAATGTAACCGGCTGCATTAGTACCATCGAGTTCCTGTTATATGACGGAGTCAGTGTCAGCAGACTGTTAAGCTCGTGTGGTCTTATTCCTATTCGCTCATTATCAAATAGTTTACGGGCAGGAATTTTTTTGAGGGAATATATTATGTATGATTCGGAGAATTGAGGTGCAGGAAAGGGAATTGATGACTTATTGAAATTCTGATCCGAAAGAAATCCGTTCAACTCCTGCAAACCTCTGTTATTACGTGCAATTCCGATATACTGAAGTTCATTATCATTTCTGAATTCTATACCTGCAACAGGCCTGATATTGTTTTTGGTGCATTCTCCTGCAAATTCCGGAATTCCGGTTGAGTTGTTGATATCAGTAAGCACAATGGTATCAGTCCCGGCAGCCAGTGCTTTCTGCACTAGCTGTTCAACGGACATTGTTCCGTAGCGCAAACTATAATATGAATGACAATTCAGATACATATTCTCCTTAACGGCATAACGGTCCCTTACTTAATTGATACCTTTGCGCCATTGCGCCTTTGTGCCTTTCCTAGTGCCAATACCCTCCCCGGAGTCGCTCCTCCATCATATTTTGCTCTTTAAGAGCGTTTTCGAGCTGTTTTAGGACTTTTTCCTCTCTTTCGCTTACCGTCATCACTCCGGAAGCTCTCCTGACCGCATTTCGCCCGAAATGCTTCCTGATCCTGTCCATTGCCATATAAAGGCTTACCTTTTCAGGAGTATCGTCAAATATGTCAAGCTGCTGGACTCCTCTTACCATATGACTGAACCTTACGCCAATGAGTCTTATAAGCATACGTCTCTGGTAGAGTCTGGCAAATAGTTCTTTGGTGATATCGACAAGAACATGGTCAAATGATGTATATGGTATCCGTTTCTGCAGTGTATGGGTATCGAAGTTTGAATACCTTATTTTGACAGTAACGCATGAAGTGAGTTTCTCCTGCTTTCTCAGCTCGAATGCAATTTTCTCCACCATGCTTACCAACAGCTGATTAAGCCTCACCAGGTCGGTGGTGTCTTTTTCGAAAGTGTGTTCAGTGCTTATTGATTTTTGTTCCGAATAGCTGATGACGGGAGTAGAGTCTATGCCATTAGCTCTCTTCCACATTTCAATGCCATTTTTACCCATCAGCTTTTCAAGCATCTCAACAGGGATATTCCTAAGGGTATAAATTGTAGCAATGCCCATCGAGCGGAGTACCTGGTAAGTCTTCTGACC
>PLNF01000110.1 GCA_003141715.1 Bacteroidales bacterium
TACATTTACGAAATTCAAAATACTACCAGATAAGTGAGATTCAGCTATGTATTGTTCATTGCGGTAATCTTCGCAATAACAGGTTTCTCCTGTAAAGAAAAAGGGGAGAAATATATAAATCAGGGGGAAATCCATTATAATATAGATTATAAAGGCAATTTTGGACCGATGCCGAAAGAAGTTCTGCCTAAAAATCTTATAGTATCTTTTAAAAACAATAAAATACTCTTCGAGATGATTTCTTCTTTTGGAAATTCCGGAATACTTAATCTGGACAATCCGGAAAAAGGAATCATAGACACATATTTCAGTCTTTTTACTTTAAAATATTTCTATGCTGTTCAACCTGGCGAACAGTTTCCGGGTTTTGACGCGATGAAAGGAATAGTGATCAGGAAAACTATAAAAACTTCAGTAATCTGCGGATACAACTGTAAAAACGCGGAGGTTACATTCCCTTCTGACAGGAACAAATTTTATGAAATATGGTATACTAATGAGATAAATATTAAGAATCCCAATGCCGCCACTCCGTTCAATCAGATCGACGGAGTACTTATGAGTTTTTTCTTCTTCCTGGGGCCTGCGGAACTTCATTTTGACGCAGAAACAGTATATAAAAAAGAAATACCTGATGAGGCCTTTGAAAGAAGAGAAAAATTCATGCGGGTATCAAGGGAAGAAATCGACAAGTTCATTAATAATATGATCAGCCTTTAGACACAGGACACCAGCCTCCACTGAAGTTTCGGCTGGCAAAGCAGGGCAAAAGACAAAAGACTAAAGTTAAAAACAATTCCATTATTACACTATTCCATCATTCCAATATTCCAAAATATCCTATCCGGAAACAAAATCATTCTGTCTTTTTGCGTACGACTCAAAATTATTACCTTTGGGTTGCGTTTAAAAAACGATAACTGTTTTGAAAAAACTTTACCCAGAGATGAATAAAGAGAAGGAAGATATCGGTAAAAAGAATACAAAAACTACGAAAAGTTCAGTAAAAACCAAATCTTTCATTACTGATGAGAGGATCAAATTTGTTATAGGAATTCTCATTACTGGCTTTGCGTTATATCTTCTTCTGGCTTGTGTTGCGTACCTCTTCTGGTGGAAAACTGATCTCAGTATTGCTGATTCAGATATAGTTTCAGGCCCTGATATAGCTGTTAAAAACTGGTCTGGCAAAAGCGGCCATTTCCTTGCTAAAATGATTATCAACAATGGTTTTGGATTTGGCGCATTTTTTATTCCCCTGATTTTTGGTGCTATTGGATTGTACCTTCTCAAGTTCCCGAATATCAAGCCATTTAAGCTGATTGCCAAATTTTCTTTTGCAACAATCATTCTTTCACTTATTCTTGGTTTTATCTTTAATAAATCAAATGTTTACCTCGGTAGCGGTCCAGGAGGTGCCCAGGGATACCATATCGTAAAGTGGATGAATGCTTTCATGGGGATGATAGGAACGGGAGTTATTCTGACGTTTATAACAATATCATACCTGGTTTTTGCATTGAGAGTCAAACCCGAGTCATTCGGTTTAAAGGTACCTTCATTCCTAAGGTTTAGGAAACATTATGATAATAAGATCGTTGTTCCTGATGACGATATTCTTATAGATCCTGAATTAGATACTTTAATTCCGGGAATGAAATCCGCTACTGATAAAGTGCATGAAAACAAAAAGGTTGAGTTTGTGGTAAGAACCACCAATCAATATGCTGAAGATGAGGATTTAGATGAAGAAATACCGGAAACAGCGTCAACCGGTTCAATAATCCGGGACTTTGACAATGACAGAGCTGTCATTCCACATAGTGAAGATGTTCCGATAAATATTAATCGTCCGGAAGCAGGCGATACATTGCCCGATCATGAGGTTGACAGAATAATGGGAGATTACGATCCCCGTCTTGATCTTTCAAGATACAAATTCCCTCCTGTTTCAATTCTGAAAGANNCACAAATCAGAGAGTGCCTTTGATAATTCTGAAGTTTTTGAGAACAAAGAAAATATTATTAAAACTCTTGGCGATCATAAGATCAGTATAAAAAGCATTTCAGCAACTGTCGGTCCTACGGTAACATTGTATGAGATTGTACCCGAGCGGGGTGTAAGACTAGCACGCATAAAATCTCTTGAGGATGATATCGCCCTTAACCTTTCCGCACTGGGGATAAGAATTATTGCACCAATTCCTGGAAGAGGAACTGTAGGTATCGAGGTTCCCAATAAAAAACCGGAAATAGTCTCAATGCGATCGCTTATTACTTCAAAAGCCTTCCAGGAGTCAAAATTCGATATAGCACTCGCACTTGGGAGAACCATTACAAATGAACCTTATATCGTTGATCTTACCAAAATGCCACACCTTCTTGTAGCCGGTGCAACAGGTCAGGGAAAGTCTGTCGGGATAAATGCAATCATAACCTCAATTCTGTACAAGAAACATCCTGCCGAGATTAAATTTGTTCTCATCGATCCCAAAAGAGTGGAATTACCTTTGTATGTTAAGATTGAACGACATTTCCTTGCAAAGCTTCCGGACGAAGAGGATGCGATTATCACTGATACCCAAAAGGTTATTAAAACGCTCAATTCGCTGTGCATAGAGATGGACAACAGGTTGGAGCTTCTTAAAGCCGCTCAGTCGCGTAATATCAAAGAGTACAACGAAAAATTTATTTCACGGAAACTGAGTCCTGAAAAAGGACATAAATATCTCCCATATATAGTTTTGATTATTGATGAGTTTGCCGACCTTATAATGACTGCCGGCCGGGAAATAGAAGGACCGATAGGCAGGCTGGCGCAACTAGCCAGGGCTATCGGTATACATCTGATTATTTCGACTCAGAGACCATCAGCAAATATAATCACCGGATTTATCAAAGCAAATTTCCCGACAAGAATCGCATTCCGCGTATTTTCATCTATAGATTCACGTACTATTCTTGATGCTACCGGAGCTGACAGATTGGTTGGTCGCGGCGATATGCTGGTTTCTTCAGGAAATGAACCTGTAAGGGTCCAGTGTGCTTTTATTGACACACCGGAAATAGAAGAGCTTACAGATTTCATCGGATCGCAGAAAGGTTATGCCGATGCAATGCATCTTCCGGAATATGTTGACGATAGTGAGTCTGGCGTACTTGAGGTTGATCTTCGTAAAAGAGATCCCATGTTCGATGAAGCTGCACGACTCGTTGTTCAGCATCAGCAGGGTTCCACTTCACTTATTCAGAGAAAACTTTCAATTGGATACAACAGGGCAGGAAGAATTATTGACCAACTTGAGGCTGCCGGAGTTGTCGGGCCATTCGAAGGAAGTAAAGCCAGAGATGTTCTCTGCACTGACTTTATTGCTTTGGAACAGATTTTGAAGCGTCTTGAATAAAACTATTAAGATGAGACCCATTGCAATTATTCTTATTTCTCTGCTTCTGTTTACTCTGAATGCTGCCGGGCAGAATGATCAGGAAGCCATTAAAATTCTTGATAAGTTCGCCGATAATGCACTTAAGGCCCCTTCCGTATCAATGAAATTTAAACTGATAACTACTAACCAGACTGATAATTCAAATGATACATTAGAAGGATCCGTTATTCTCAGCAAGGATAAATATAAGCTCGACCTTCCGGATAATACCATCTGGTTTAACGGAGAAACATCATGGAGTTATCTTTATGCAGAAAAAGAGGTAACAATTACCAAAGCCGATAAGAAAGACAACACGTTTCAGAGTCGCCCTTCAATGATATTCTCAATGTACAAAAAAGGATATAAGAGCCGGCTGATAGAGGAGAAATCAGATTCATATATAATCGACCTTTATCCTGAAGATATAAAGAGTGAGCTCCTGAGGGTCAGACTTTCTATTGGAAAATCTCTTTTTAATCTCATTAGCCTTGAGTATAAGAGAAGGGATGGCGTTATAAACACTCTACATGTCAATGAATATGATCTGAAAGTAAAACCTGAAGCCGATACTTTTATCTTTCAGTCAGGAAAATTCAAAGATGCCGAGGTTATTGATATGAGGTGAAGTGCACAGAGCACCAGCCTGCACATTGTCGTTAAAACTCTCTTTCAGGATAGGCAATCCGTACATGATAGATATTAGATAACCTTTTTTTAAAGGCAATTTTAATATCAGAAATATCTTTGAAAGTGAGAGGGATATCAGAGAACTGTCCGTCTTGTTCCTGGAGGTAAACAATTCTTTCAACCAGTTCGCTTATAGATTCTTCTGAATATTTTACAAGGCTTCGTGAAGAGGCTTCCACAGCATCAGCCATCATTATAATCGCTGTCTCTTTTGAAAATGGCCTTGGACCCGGGTATGTAAACTCTTTCTCCTTAATTGTATCCCAGGGGTGCATATCGGTGTATTTCTTGAAAAAAAAGTAAGCAACAGTAGTTCCGTGATGTGTCCTTATAAAGTCTATAATTTGAACAGGAAGCTTGAAATTTTTTGCCAGTATTACTCCGTTTTTGACGTGATTTATTATCACTTTGGCGCTATCATCGGGATTGAGATTATCATGAGGACTTAATCCGTTAGTCTGATTTTCAATATAGTATTTTGGATTTGCAATTTTTCCGATATCGTGATAAAGTGCGCCAGCTCTTACAAGCAGAAGATTAGCGCCGGTTAATCGTGCTGCCTCCTCAGCGAGGTTAGCAACCTGAAGTGAATGCTGGAATGACCCGGGAGCCTCTTCAGCAAGTTTTCGTAACAGTGGTTGATTTATATCTGCCAGCTCAAGTAGTGTAGCATCTGAAAGAAACAGGAATCTTTTTTCAAAAATAAATATAATAGGATAACTAATCAGAACAAGAAGTCCATTACCGGCAAACAAGTAAAAGGCAGACAATTTGACATTTTCAAAACTTCCGTCGTGCATTAAGTTTAATCCTAAATAAAGAGCTGAATAGCTGATTATTACTGTCAGAGCAGTAATAAACAATTTAGCCCGCCTGTATATATTTGTTAATGTGAATATTGCAACCATACCCGAGATAAAACTCATAAATATGTAGACAAACGAATCAGGTACCATAAATCCCGAAAGCATAATGGTTATCAGCAGGATAAATAATGCAAGCCTGGCATCGTAAAATGTTCGTATAACGACCGGAATGATTACAAACGGAATAAGGAACAATACATTCTGATCAGCAAAAGTGATAACAAACCTGGTTAATGAAACAAAAGAAAGGATTATAAGAATAATAAAAAGTGTCTTCCGCGTAACATCCAGCACTTCAGAACGGAAATGAGAAAGAAAAAGCCAAAGGACCAGGTAACATGACGAAACAAGAATAAAGATTCCAAGAATTCTTATCCAATTCTCTTTTAATTCGTGTGGCCAGATGGCAACAACGAGTATCGTACTCAGTATGAAATAAATAAGGTTTAAAAAGTATTTTCTGGTTGGCTTCCAAACATTCTGAGTTTCAGACATTGAGGGTATATTTTCAATGAGCAAAAATAGATTAATTTTTCTGTGTTTAATAAAAATAATATGTCTGATGGTTGTAGAGACGGGTCTGAGACCCGTATCTACCTCATAAATTTCGAACTACAAAGGATTTATGAAATGAAAATTCAGGATATTTACTAATTTTGAATAAATAATTTGCACATGGAAAATTTCATATGTGAAAATGTCTTCGTCCCGTTGAGATCAGGTCCATCACATAAATCTGAGATGCTAAGCCAGATCTTGTTTGGCGAGAAATATTCTGTTTTAGATAAAGCAGGCAACTGGATGAAAATCGAAACTCTTTTCGACAAGTACCAGGGATGGATCGACATGAATCATCTTCAACACTCTCCGGTTGAGGGCATTTCCTGCGGTCATGTATTGAACAGATCCTTACTTTGTTATAAGAACGATAAGACAAAAATTGTACTTGAGGCAGGTTGTGAAGTATTCAATCCCGATTTCGAGGATAAAGTATTTTATGTCGGGAACAATCAATATACAACCGATCGTGAATTCAGTAACAACTTTATATCAACAAATGACTCTTTTGCTGACACGGCAATGAAATTCATCAACAGCCCATACATCTGGGGAGGTAGGATACCTTCAGGAATAGATTGTTCCGGACTTTCCCAGCTTGTTTATAAAATTCAAGGCATTCCGATTCCAAGGGATAGCTGGCAACAGGCCGAGACAGGTAAAAATATTGACTTCATTGATCAGTCTGAGCCGGGTGATCTGGTTTTTTTTGATAATGACAGGGGTAAAATTTCACATGTGGGGATGATTTTATCAAGAGGATTGGTTATCCATTCTTCGGGCAGGGTAAGAATTGATTCGATCGATCACCAGGGAATATTTAAGCCTGAAATCAATGGATATTCTCACAAGTTAAGGACAATAAGAAGAATTCTCTAATTAAAAAATGGTGCTGTTCTTTATGATTCCTTAATTTTTATTTTTGAGTTAATTGTATTAAGGATTGCCTCCTCTGCATCTCCAGCTTTTGATTCTAAATCCTCTCCCCTGGCAATTACATTGGTTACAAAACCTTTATCATTCAGACCGGCTGCATTGATCTTAACGTTCAGGAATGCTCCTTTTATGCACGACCGGAGTGCTAGTGCCCCTACTCCTGCATCACTGATAGAATTCGGATTTCCCTTCTTAACCATTTCGCTGATCAATTCGAATCCCGAGAAGGCAGTTTCCATCACTTTTAATGGGACAAGAGTTGCATTTTTTGTTGCTTCCTGAATTGCAATTTCTCTTATTTTTTTTTCTTCTTCAGATTTTTTGGGAAGTGAAAATGCCTCCATTATCCTGTTGAATGCTCTGGTATCTTCATCAACCATTTGTAAAAGATTATTCTGAATAACTTTACCCTTTTCAGCCCAGTCAGAAAACTCTTTCCACCGGTGGTCCCATCCTCGTTTGTGACTCGACAGATTAGCAACCATTGTACCAAGAGCAACCCCGAGTGCTCCCATATAGGCCGAAACAGAACCTCCCCCGGGAGCAGGTGAATCAGAAGCAGTCTCATCCATAAA
>PLNF01000041.1 GCA_003141715.1 Bacteroidales bacterium
TTTCAGAGGGGACTCAAACTTTATATTTAAAATTATTTACTACGTAAATCCTAACACTTGATATTAAGACTATTTTCCTTTAGCCCCACTGAATATGGCAATCACCATTTCCGTCTGGAAGTTATCCACCCGATCAGAAAACCCAGACTCAGACCAATCAGAATCTGTCCCCAGTGCAAATTGGTCATTCCCATCGCACCGTTACCATGTCCCAAAGCTTAATCATAGTAAAACCGTCAATAAAAAATAAGTTTGACATTTTTCTGTAGTTAATAAAAAAATCTATTGCAAAAGTAGGTTGCTATTCCTACAGAATTGTTACACTATTCCTTAAAAGATTTATATGATTCACATAGGAGTGCTTTGAGATATAAAGAAGTGGTGAAAGAGTTTTATAAACTATTTGTTTTATTATTGACATCTATGGAATTGCAGTCCAATGTGACATCGAGCTGAAGTGCTGTAACGTTTACAAGTTGTATACTTTGCTATGCTCTTTTGAGTAACTACTAAAATTTGGAAAGTAAAAATGACTAAATTTGGACAACCAAAAGAACAAAGGATGAATGCAGTACTCTGGACAATTCAAGGCATCCTTGCCGGAATATTTGCAATGGCAGGATTTCTGAAATCGACTCAATCAAAAGACAAATTATTGAAACGCCTATCATGGGTAAACCATTTCCCTTTACAAACGGTGCGATTTATTGGAATTTAACAATTCCATCAACCTATACTTAATTATTAGAGAAAAAGGAGGTAACAATGGCTTTTAAAACAGTATTTATTGCACATGCACCTGATGCAGATCCTGAAAAACATCATAATCTGATAGAAACAGGCAAATACAAGCTTTTTATTTATGTTGTAAAAAACCAGAACGAAGCGATTAAAGTTTGTAAAGATCTTTATGAAAAAGAAAAAATTGAGTCGGTACTGCTTTGTCCAGGCTTTACTCATAAAGATGTAGCCGAAATCTTCGAAGCACTCGAAAGTAAAGTTGCCGTTTGTGTTTCTCGAGGTGATGGTCCAAGCAGCAAAATTACCGCTCCTGTTTTGCAAAGAGAATTTTTTGGCAAATGATTCATTGAAATTATGATCTTTTAAACCAAGTAATTGATTTTTATTTCGTATTTACTTGACTATGTGTGCGTTGAAAAATCCAGCACCAAAGAGTCTTCATGTAGTTTGCTGATTGACCGATTAGACGGCCGTTTGCGTATATAATTAATGCAACCACAAAGATTGCACAATTAACACTATTTTCATGAAATCTGGGAATCTGACCATAATTAGGATTTGTTCAAGAGCACTGAAAAAGGAAATGTTAATACCCAATAATATTAGAAGAAAATTTTAAATAAGAATAGACTATCCATTTTACTGATTCCCTTGGGAATATATTTTTATTTGACTCGCATTCAAGTCTTTCATACCTTTATCAATATAAATGACTAAAATGCCAAGTCTCATTCAAGGCTTTGAATATGATGTCTTCATCAGTTATCGTCAGAAAGATAATAAAGGAGACAGGTGGGTGAGCGAATTTGTTGATGCTCTCAAAGACGAACTCGAATCCACATTCAAAGAGGAAATCAGTGTTTATTTTGATATTAATCCCCACAACGGGCTTCTGGAGACTCACGATGTTGACGCTTCCCTGAAGGAAAAGCTTAAATGCCTGGTATTTATTCCAATAGTTTCCCGTACTTACTGTGATCCCAGATCCTTTGCATGGGAACATGAGTTCAAAGCGTTTATAGAACAGTCCTCCCACGACAAATTCGGGCTCAGGATCAAACTGCCTGATGGTAATATTGCAAAAAGAGTGCTTCCTGTACGTATCCATGATCTTGATAATGAAGATGTTAAAAATTGTGAGCTAATTCTTGGAGGAGGGCTCCGTGGGGTGGAATTCATTTATAAGGAACCCGGAGTTAACAGACCTATGACCAAGCTCGATAATGAAGAGAAAAATTTATGCGGCACAAAATATCGCAACCAGATAAACAGGGTGGCCAATGCCATCAATGAGATTATTTCAGGAATGAGGGCAGAACAAGCAGATTACAGAAGTACGCCGTCGGAGTTATTCTCTATTGTGGAAAAACCGGTTTTACCTGAAAAATCAATCATTGTACTGCCTTTTGAGAACATAAGTCCGGATCCTGACCAGGAGTACTTTAGCGACGGACTTACGGATGAAGTTATCTCTGATCTTACACAAATTCCTAATCTGCGTGTAATCTCCCGCAGCTCGACAATGACATTCAAGGGCAGCAGGAACACCATAAAACAAATAGCCGAGAAGGTAAATGTTCGGTATGTGCTTGAGGGAAGTGTAAGAAAATCCACCGATAATCTAAGGATCAGCGCACAGCTTATCGATTCGGTAAATGATTCACATATCTGGGCTAAAAAATACTCAGGCACACTTGAAGATGTATTTGATATCCAGGAAAAAGTATCAGAATCCATTGTAAATGCCCTTAAAATAAAACTGAGTTCATCGAAAATAAAAAAAATCAAGGAAAGACCCATTGATAATATTTTTGCTTATGATTGTTATAGAAGGGCCTATCCAAGAATAATGTCCTATAATGTGGATAACATTGAACTTGGATTGAAACTGCTGCAAAAAGGAATAGATATTGGAGGTGAAAATGCCTTGATCTTTGCCGGAATGGCATTTGCTTATTTCCAGTTCGTTAATGCAGGCATAGATCGCGAAGAAAATATTAAAAAAGCGGAAGTGTTTGTTCAGAAAGCCTTTAATATGAATAATGAGCTGGCAGAGGCACATTTCGTAATGGCGCTTATTAACTCGTTAAGTGCTAACCCGGATATGGCAATCGATAATATTATCAAAGCTTATTCATGTAAACCTGGAGATGCCGAAATAATGATCTGGTTGGCTCTTGCATATACTTTTATTGGCAGAGGTGATTTCGCAAAATCGATTATAAATGAATGTGTCAAAATCGATCCGTTTAATCCAATGATCGATTCATTAATCGGCCGGAATCATTTTTATAATGGCAGATTCGATCTTGCTTCTGATCCGCTGGTTGAGGCATATAAAATGAATCCCGAGAGCGAAATGAATAAGTTCTGGAAGGCCCTTGTGCTCTTTTATAATAAACGTGCCGATGAAGCTTATAAATTCATTAATAAGAATATCAATGAACCCGCCAGGGATTCATGGACTCATTTATCGATATTCCTTAAATATGTAATAAAAGGCGAAAAGGATAAATTGCTTCTGACTATGAATCCTGATTTTGTCAGAATACACCAGTCAGACCCTCAGAGCTCATACCTTATATCGGCTTTATATTCTTTTCTTGGTGAAAAGGAAGAATCTTTAAAATGGCTTGAGATTTCAATTGGAGGGGGATTCATTAATTATCCATTTATGAATGAGTTCGATCCATTCCTGGGAAACATCCGTGGTGATGAACGTTTCAGGAAACTAATGCAAAGAGTTAAACAGATCTGGGAAAGCTATGAGGTTTATTGCAATATTGACTTTAATAAATCTGATAGATCGGAATAATGAAAATATTACTGATAAAGCCACCTCAAAATCCCAATCTGACTAAAAATACCCTGTATGAACCTCTGGAACTGGAGTATCTCGCAGCTTCACTAAGGGGTTTAACTGTCAGGATCCTGGATATGAGAATTGACAGGAACCTGCACAGAAATCTGCTGAATTTCAAGCCTGATCTGGTCGGAATATCTGCTTATACATGTGATTATAATACTTCTGTCCAAATCCTGAAAGAGATAAGGCTTTTGGATAAATCAATAATAACCGTTGTCGGAGGGCATCATGCCACTTTTATGCCGGATGATTTTGTTCTTCCTTGGGTTGATGGCATATTTCTCGGTTATGCTGATACTACATTCCCTCAATATATCAATGCTGTTGGTAATCCTGATAAATTACGAGAGATACCCAATATTGGAATTGTGAATAATAATAGTGTCTATTTTACAAAAAGAGATTTAACACCGCCTGATCTGAATAGTTTGCCTATACCTGACCGCAGTCTGACTTATGAGTACAGGAATAAATATCATGATTCTGTCAGAAACAGGCTGTCACTCTTAATGACAAGCAGAGGTTGTGCGTTTCGATGTAATTTCTGTGCTTGCTGGAAGCTGATGGATGGAAAATATGCTGTAAGAACACCGGAATCAATTATCGATGAACTAAAAAGTCTGCCTGAGGAGATCGAAGCTGTATATTTTTCTGATGATAATACTTTCAATAACATCGAAAGAATATGGAAGCTGAGTGCTTTGATCAAAAAGAATGGCATTAAGAAAAAGATGCAAATGTATGCCAGGGTCGATACCATCATAAGAAACCAGGCTTTGTTTGAGGACCTTGCAGGAGCCGGACTGCAATTTTTGACTGTCGGCATTGAATCGTTTCGCAATTCAGATCTGGATTTCTATAAAAAGAAAACTACAGTTGAAATGAATAACCAGGCTATTCGTTTTCTGAAAAAGATAAATATTTACATCCTGGCGCATATTATTGTCAGGCCGGAATATTCAAAAGAGGATTTCAGGCAATTATTAAGCTATGTATATGAGAATAACCTCTTCAGACCGGGATTTCCTGTATTGACGCCGTTACCCGGAACTGAACTGTATCAGAATACTCGTGATACTTTCACTATGACAAATTTTGACTTTTTTGATTTCGTTCATTCAATTCTTCCAACCAGACTTGATCCTAAGGATTTTTACAGGCAACTGACGAATCTGTATGTCAAAAGCTACGCAATCTCCCGACTTATAAGGCACAGATTCAACAGGCTCCTTTCGCTGAATAAAGAGAGGTATTTTACGGATAATACCGATGGAGTCACAATCAGAAAACTGCTTATAGTTTATCTATATTCTGTAGTAACATATTTTAAATTAAGATATTTTTCACCCGGTGTGTCACATCATTCTTATCACCAAAAATAGTTCAGGGCTAGTCGTGTCTAAAGTACCTCTGCAGGAAACTGAATGCATTACCGGACATAATATCAGAAACTTTCTGCTGAATGTTGGTAATAGGCGGAAAACCAGAAATAGTAGCTGCCATTATTGGTAACAACCTTACAAGTTCGAAAGCAAGGTTATTATACTGAGTTGCATTCTTGCAGAAATCCACTGCATTGATTAATCCATCAAAATCTGATCCGATAGAGATATGCTTCCATCCTTCATCGCCTGCTATCTTTATAATATGAAGGATATTATTGCACAGGTGCTTTACACCCTTTTCTGATATAATATGGGCTGGTAAGAGATTGTATAGTCTTTCAATTTCAGCAAGCATTCCATCAAAATCATGTATATGGGTATGATCCATGATAATATTCTGTAAGTATTCAATAAGCCTGGTTTCAATTTCGCGGGTGTTACGGTCTTCATCTGTTAATATTTCAAATGGTTCCCACGCAAAAATGCATCTTAGTAGTTGTTTTTTGAAATTATGACGATTAAATTCTTCAGGACTGAAATATTCAATCCGTTTCCCTTGTCTTTTCTGTTTTGCACCCAGAATTCTCTCATCCAGATTAAGACCTATTAATCCATCCGATTCAACAATTATTTGTATCTCCTCATCATATAAATTAATGGACCAAGGATTGAACCTTGTCTTCATCAGGCCTTTAGGTCGGAAATATCGTACTTTTATACACTCGTCACTTTTTTTCCAGCAAACAACTGGTTTGTTTTCCCATGATACTCCTGTCACCCCTCCATGAGATATCAATATTGGGATATTTTGTGATCTATAATCCCGACGAAGGATATCATAGTATTTTTTTCTTGATTCAAGGCTCATATGCTTGATATCAATCAAAATACGGTTGGGCCTCCTGAGGGCTTCAGTTATTACATCTATTCCCAGTTGCGTAATGCCATGCCCAACAGGCATAAAATCCTTGTGATGTAAAAATTGAATAGCGTAAGCTTGCGTACACAGGGGATTACATTCCACGTGAGTTAAACCCATGAAAAGATACCGATGTCCACTTGATTTCAATGCTCTCAGATTTGAAATTACATCATTTCTGAGATTATTACCAGTTGCACTGGTAAGCAGATTATGCCCCCCTTCGATACAAAGAATCAGATTCAGCTTGTTTGAATCATAATCTTCAATTTTATTCATCAGTTTATATCCGGGATTGATTATCATGGATTTCAGCAGATGATTCTGATCCTCAATAAATATATCGAAATAACTGGTTTGTGGGAAAGATATCCTTTGCATAAGATCATAATCAATTATTCCAGGATAACCTTTTAGCTTAAGGAGCCTGGCGACTTCAACCAGATTAACATGACTTCCCAGGAGATGAATCAAATCACCGTTGACCATAGCTTTTTCTAATGAGTACAGCCCTGCTTGAGCTATCGTTCCTTTGACAGTGTTTAATTGGCTTAGGCTGCCCTGTGATTCCAGGATATTACCCAGCATGATTCTGTCGATCATCTTAAGAAGTACTGGCAGATTAAGGATTTGCCAGCAATCTAACCTGTGAGCTTCATCATCTGCTGAAAGGAAGGTTTTTAGTTCTGGATGACCATGGATATCTCTAAAGGGAGGATTAGCCATAATAGTGATGTTTTAGGTTAGATTAACAAAATCTGCCTACCTAAAGGACAGATTATAAACCTCTTTCGAATACTAACCAATTCTTATGGTAAAATTACATCGTAATTACCATAAAGTCAAATTTATTTCTAAGTTCTATAAGAGTGAGAATTAAACTTAGTGAACATTTTAATGATTATTGAAGAACTTTATCATCCCATCCCAAAATTCTCCAGAATAACCTGGGATAGGATAAATCAAAAGGGGTCAAAATCTTCAATTTCATCATCAAATCCATCAACAAAATTAAATATTGATTATTTGGAGTATTGATTTTCAGTGTTTTACACTAAATGGTTCGAGTGCTATTCGCACCATTCAATTTACTTTGTTAATATTTTATTCCTGTTTTTGAAGGGTAAACTTTAATAAAACTGTGTATAAAATTCTATATGGCCTACCATCTCACAATTTTCCCGTTACGGTCATGCATTGCTTATTTCTCACGGCACCTGCTTTGTGTAAAGGTTAGTGTTTAATTTCAAATTTTA
>PLNF01000093.1 GCA_003141715.1 Bacteroidales bacterium
GGGCTTGGATTATTATTATGCAAAGAATTCATTGAAAAGCATGGGGGTAAAATCTGGGTGGAAAGTGAAGTTGGAAAGGGAAGCACCTTCTCTTTTACAATTTGCAAATTTAAAGAGGAGCCAATTTGAAAATTAAAGAATTATGAATTACCAGACTAAAACTAAAGGTCAACTAATAAAGGAGTTAGAGAAGGGGCAATTTGAGTATGATTCATTAAAAGCATCATTTGAGAAAGACCTCACCGATAGCAAGCTGGCTGAGGAAGCTTTACAGATAAACCAGGCGAAGTATCAGGCTATTTTTGAATCTACGGGCACAGCCACGTTGATAGTTGAGGAAGATACAACTATCTCTATGGCAAACCACGAGTGTTTTTCTCTGACAGGATATTCTCAGGCAGAACTTATCGGGCAGAAATGGACTAATTATGTTGAAACGGAGAGTTTGCAAAATATGATCAGGAATCATAATCTAAGACGCGAAAACCCTTCTCTCGCCCCTAAAAAGTATGAGGTGAAACTTATTAATAAGAAGGGTGAAGTCCGACATGCGATATTGGATATCGGACTGGTTCGGGGAACCAGTCAAAGTATTGTTTCTATTCTTGATATTACAGATCGTATTATGGCAGAACAGGCACTTGGAGAAAGAACGAATGATTTACAAAATGAGCTTGAGGAAAAGAAAATTGCTGAAAAAAAACTTAAAGAATCACACAAGCAGTTGGAATCCAGTAAATTAGCAACTCTTAGCCTGCTTGAAGAAGTCAGGCTCGAAATGGAACAACGCAAGAAAGTGGAGAAAGAAGTTAAAAAGTTAAATGCTGAGCTTGAAAAAAGGGTGATTGAACGAACTTCTCAACTTGAAGATGCAAACAAAGAACTTCAGGCATTTGCCTATTCAGTTTCTCACGACCTCAGGGCCCCTTTACGTGCTATAAGCGGATTCTCTGAGTTTATAGTGGAAGATTATGGACCAAAACTTAATGACGAAGGTAGGAGACTGCTTGGTCTTATTCGCAGTAATACTCAGAAAATGGACCAACTCATTACCGACATTCTTTCCCTTTCGAGAGTTACCCGTGGTGAACATAAAGTATCAAAGGTCGACATGACAAAGATGGCATTGTCAATGCTCAATGAAGTCGTATCGTCTGAAACTCAGGAAAAAATTAACTTAATTATCGAGGCATTACCGGAAGCTTTTGCTGACTCTACATTTATAAAACTGGTTTGGATAAATCTTATTTCCAATGCTATAAAGTTTTCTTCAGGGAAAAAGAAACCTGAGATAAAAATAGGTGGCTATACTGAAAATGAATTCAATATTTATTATGTAAAAGATAATGGTGTGGGATTTAATCCGAAATATACTCATAAATTGTTCGGAGTTTTTCAACGTCTTCATCAAGCCGATGAATTTGAAGGCACTGGTGTAGGGTTAGCCATTGTGCAGAGAGTTATTCACAGGCACGGCGGAAAAGTATGGGCTGAGGGGAAAGAAGGGAAAGGAGCTACATTTTATTTCAGTCTGCCTGTAAAGAAGAGTGGCTGACAGTTCGACATATAATCAACATAAAAACCCGATAAAATGATTCAAAAGAATCTGTTGAAAATTCTTTTTATTGAAGATCTTTCTTCTGATGTCGACCTGGCAGTACTTGAACTTCGAAAGGAGAAAATAAGGTTCGATCACACAACGGTTTGCACCCTGGTGGATCTTATCAAAGCGCTTAATGAGTTCAAACCTGATCTGATTATTTCTGATTATATGATGCCTTCATTTAACGGCCTTCAGGCTCTTAAGGAAGTAACAAAGTTCGACCCTGAATTACCATTCATACTTTTAACCGGATCGGTTAATGAAGAGACAGCAGTTGAATGCATCAAGTCAGGCGCCCAGAATTATGTTATCAAAGAACATATGAAAAGGTTGCCTTTTGCAGTAAAAGAGGCACTTGAACAGGTACGGATTAATAAGGAGAAAAGAGCATCAGAATTGCTTCTGATAGAAAACGAGGAGAAACTCCAGAGCATTTTTAGTACCGCTCCTGTCGGAATTGGACTTGTGGTTAACAGGATACTGATCGAAGTAAATGATGCTCTCTGCAGCATGACCGGATATGTCAGAAATGAATTAATTGGAAAATCTTCTGAGATTTTGTATTCATCCACCGAGGAATTCTTAAATGCAGGGAAAGAAAAATACCAGCAGATTGCAGAGAAAGGCACAGGAACAGTTGAAACAAAATTAAAATGCAAAGACGATAAAATTCTCAATGTAATCATAAGCTCAGCTCCACTTGATAAAAATGATCATGCAAAAGGAGTTACATTTATTGTTCTTGACATAACCGAGAGGAAAAGGTCGGAGGAAGCCTTAACGGCTAGTCAGCACTTATTTCAGACTTTGGCTCAGGTTTCTCCGGTAGGGATTTTCAGGACTAAGCCGGATGGTTATACAACCTATGTAAACCCCAAATGGATGGAGTTGTCTGGCCTGGCTTATAAAGAAGCTCTTGGTTTTGGATGGCTTAAAGCTGTGCATCCCGATGATAGGCAACAATTGGAAGGAAAATGGAAAACAGATATTCAATTGCAGGAACCTTCTTTGACTGAATATCGCTTTCTGAGATCTGATGGGAATATAGTTTGGGTTATAGGAGATGCCGTGCCTGAATGGAGTAATGATAAAATAATTGGTTATATAGGTACAATTACTGATATCACCGATCGTCATAATGCTGAAGAATCCCTCAGTCTAAGTGAAAAAAAATACCGTGGCATTTTTGAAAATGTGCAGGATGTGTATTATGAGACGTCAATTGATGGAACGATCCTTGAGTTAAGTCCTTCTGTTGGGTTCATGTCAAAAGGTCAATATTACCGGAATGATCTCATAGGAAAGTCAATGTATAATTTCTATTCTGACCCTAATAGCCGAGCCGCTATCATATCACAGCTAACGGAACGAGGAACCGTTTTTGATTTTGAGGTCTCGCTAAAAAACAGAGATGCTTCACTGGTCCCTTGTTCTATTTCGGCTAAAATCTGTAGTGATGCTCAGGGGCGTCCGGAAAAAATCATCGGGAGTATGCACGACATTACCGATCGCAAGAATGCAATTGAAGCACTTAAACTCGCAAAGGAAAAAGCCGAAGCCAGCGATAGACTTAAGACAGAATTTCTGAATAATATCTCCCATGAGGTGCGAACTCCTCTGAACGGGATCCTGGGTTTCGCTGAGATTATCTCAATGCACGATTTGTCAGAAGAAGAGAAAAAAGATTCACTTGCAATGCTTTTCGAAAGCAGCGACCGGCTGCTTAATACGATTACGAACTATATGGATATCTCCCTGATTACCTCAGGGAGTCTCTCTGTTAATAAAAAGAATTTTAGCCCGGCCCTGATTCTCAGAAAAATCTATAATAATTTTGAATTTGTTTGTCTAAACAAGAGGTTGAAATTATTCCTGGAAATCCCAGATCAGTCTGACGATTATTTTGTCAATTCTGATCCGGAAATATGCCAGAAAATTCTTTCTCATTTTCTGGATAATGCTTCTAAATTTACGGAAAAAGGTAGCATCCATTTTGGTTTTAATCCTAAGGATGAGCAACTTGAGTTTTTTGTAAGAGACACAGGAATTGGGATAAATATCGATTCATTTAACACTATTTTTGATCGGTTTGCAAAAGAGAGCCAGAACTCATCTAAAGTATCTGAAGGCAGTGGACTTGGATTGTCTATTGCACAGGGGATGTCAGAAGCAATCGGTGGAAAAATCAGCCTGGAATCAGAACCGGGACTCGGATCTTGTTTCTTTCTTACAGTTCCAGTTAAAAAGCATGATGAAGTATCTTTGCCCATAACTCCCGGAAAAGGCTCAAGGAAGACTATAACAGGCTCGATGATACTCGTTGCCGAGGATGATGAAGCAAATTTCTATTATCTTAATACTCTGATAACCAAGGAAACAGGCGCAAAAGTTTTGCATGCATCAAATGGGAGGGAAGCTATCGAACTTTTTAAAGTCAATCCGGATATTAAGTTGATCCTTATGGATATAAAGATGCCGGAGATTGACGGATTTGAAGCTACACGACAAATAAAACTGATTAACCCGGATGTTCATATTATTGCCATAACGGCATATGCTATGTCGGGAGATGAGGATAGAATAATTGCCGCCGGTTGTGATGGGTATCTCAGTAAGCCGATGAACAAAAAAACACTTCTGGATACAATATCAGAGTTTGTCAGTATAAGATAAAAGACAAAAGCAAACGCTTTTTCCTTTATCCTTTATCCTTATCCAGATACTCATTCACCCGCCGATAAACATTATCCGCCGTGAACCCTAACTTTTCATCGAGGACTTTATATGGGGCTGAATAGCCAAAACTATTCATTCCCCACACAACTCCATTTGGCCCGACGAGTCCCTGAAGTGTGACTGATAATCCCGCTGTAAGGCCAAATATTGGAACATTTTCCGATATGATCGATTTCTTATAGCTTTCAGGTTGATTCCTGAACAGTCCTTCTGATGGAGCAGAAATGATCCGGACATTCAGGTTGTCCTTTGTTAAAAGTTGAGCTCCTTCAACGAGTGTTGCTACTTCTGAACCACTGGCAATCAGAATAATGTCAGGTCTCCCTTTACAATCCTGAACAATATAGGCACCCTTTTCAGATTGTAATGCTTTAGAATACCTGTCGTTGTCTTCTGAAGGCAGATCTTTAATATTCTGTCTTGAAAGTATCAAGGCAGTTGGTGTTTTTTTATTCTCAAGGGCCATTTTCCATGCAACGGTTGTTTCAGCAGAATCTGCCGGTCGTAATACAACCATACTGTTCTCACCATGATGGTTTTTAAGATGCTCCATTAGTCTCAACTGAGCCTCCTGTTCAACAGGTTGGTGAGTTGGTCCGTCTTCCCCAACGCGGAAGGCATCATGAGTCCAGATGTATTTAACTGGCAATCCCATAAGACAGGCCAGCCTGACAGCCGGTTTCATGTAATCTGAAAAAACAAAGAATGTCCCGCATGCGGGTATAATACCACCATGGAGAGCCATACCATTTATCACGGCTGCCATTGTCAGTTCCGAAACCCCTGCCTGAAGAAAAGCTCCTGTGAAATCACCCTTTGTAAAGGCATGAGTATTTTTCAGGAAACCGTCTGTTTTATCGGAGTTTGACAGATCGGCTGAAGCAACAATCATATTTTCAATTTTTTTTGCGAGGACACCAAGAACAGTGGCTGAAGCTGCCCTTGTAGCTGACCCTTCCTTTTGAAGGATAGATTTGTAATCAATCTCCGGAACTTCGCCGGAATAAAAAGAGTGAAGCTTCTTATCCTGCTCCCTGTTTTTGTCTGCCCATTCATATTTCGCCTTTTTCCATTCTGAAGCGGTTTTCTGCTTAGCCTCGAGTACTATTTTATAGTGCAACTTAACCTCTTCAAAGATTTGAAATGGATCTGAAATATTTCCACCAAGATTGACAAGTGACTTTTCATAAGAACCACCGGCTTCACTTACAGGCATTCCATGTGTGGAGGTTTCCCTTTCAAAGCTCTTTCCTTCATTATCAAGAAGCCCTTTGCCCATAATCGTCTTCCCGATAATAATCGTTGGTTTATTTTTTTGATTGATGGCAGAGGTGAGTGCCATTCTAATCTGGTTCTGATCATTTCCGTCAATCTTAATGACATTCCATCCCCATGCAGTGTATTTCATGCCGGTGTCTTCGACTGTAACGGCTTTGGTTTCAGTTGAAAGCTGGATATCATTTGAATCGTAAAACATTATCAGGTTGCCAAGACCAAGAAAACCGGCCAGCCGGCCTGCACCCTGTGAAATCTCTTCCTGAACACCTCCATCTGAAATGTAGGTAAATATCTTATGAGCAAATAGTTCCCCGAACCTGGCTACAAGAAACCGTTCTGCAATTGCTGCGCCAACAGCCATGGTATGACCTTGTCCGAGAGGACCTGATGTGTTTTCAATTCCTTTTAATATATTGAGTTCTGGATGACCCGGTGTCGGACTGCCCCACTGACGGAAATTTTTTAATTCCTCAACAGTAAAATGCCCTGTCAGAGTAAGGATCGAATAGAGCATAGGCGACATATGTCCGGGATCGAGAAAGAACCGGTCACGATTGATCCATGAAGGATCATCCGGATCGAAATTCAGGAACTCTGAAAAAAGGATATGAATAAAATCGGCACCTCCCATTGCACCTCCGGGATGCCCTGATTTTGATTTTTCCACCATCGCCATTGCAAGAATGCGGATGTTATCAGCAGCTCTTTGATTTATGTCAATATTCATTTATGTTAAAATTATAATTTGATTTAATATCAACAAAAATATGATTATTCAACGAGAGAAAAAAACAAAATCTTTTCGTACATTTAACCTGAAAAGTCTAACCTGCCTGATGTATGGAACCAAAGCTTAGTGCATTAATCGTTGATGATGAAGAGAATGCTAGAATATTACTTAATAAGCTATTAGAGGAAACTCTTTTATTCAATGATATAAGATTGTCTCAGTCAGTCGACACAGCTTTCACTGAGTTGAGCCGGTTTGAACCGGATATCATCTTTCTCGATATTAAAATGCCCGGGAAAGACGGTTTTTCATTCATTCAGGATATGCCTGAGAGATACAAGGTGCACAAAATTGTTTTTGTGACAGCCTATGATCAATATGCTATTAAAGCAATTAAAAACCAGGCCTTCGATTATCTTCTTAAACCGGTGAACCGCAAGGAATTAAAACAATGCTTATCAAGGTTTATTGAGAGAAAAAATGAAAATATTGATATTGAACGACCTTTAAAAATTATTAAAACACATGATCGTTTAACCAGGATAAGGGTCAATACCCGTACCGGAACATTATTTATTAACCCTGCTGACATATTATTTTGTAAGGCTGAAGGTAATTATACCACCGTATGTACAGGGAAGAAACATCATCTCTGTTCAATGAACCTTGGAAAGGTGGCAGAACTGCTTCCCAAGAATGGGTTTATAAGAGTTGGGAGATCATATATTGTTAATCTTGAATATATTACGATGCTGGACCGCAAAGAATGTACGATTTTACTTGTTCGAAACGGAGAATCAGCTACTGTTAAAATACCCAGGCAGCATCTGAAGGATTTGGATATAATTTAGACCATGAAAGTTGGTTCCATATTAAAAAAAATCACCTATTCTTCCGTTTTCCTGGCAGGTATCCCTGCCATTTTAGTTATGTTGTTTCTTCCACCTTTAGGTACGAAGTACAGGTTGCAGGTTGAACCAGTGGATAAAATCTATTCAGGCTCTTTTTATGTTGATCTTAATTCTGACACCATTTCGGAAATTGTCCGTTCAGGAAAAGGAGTTCCTTATTTCCATATTCTTGTAATGGATAATGATATGCGGGTATATGATCAGTGGAATTTACAGGACAGTATAGACTTGGATATGTCAGACTTTTTCTTCGGTAATTTTGATCATGATCGTTATAAAGAAATTTACATTTTTACTTACAAAGACGATTCACTATTCCTTAATATTAATGAGTTTTTTGATCCTGAGGGAATAAAATCAGATCATATATACATTACAAAAATCAGTGTTGTGAATAAAAAGATAACTTCTATTGTCTGGCCTGCAGGCTTTTTTGATACGAATAGTGATGGAAAAGATGAACTTTTTTTCAGCATTCAGACAGGTTTTGGTCTTGAACCACGACGACTTTATTCTTATGATATTGTTCACAAAGAATTGAAATCAAGTCAGCTGACCGGTGTGATCTGTCAATGGCCAAAGATGTATGATTCTGATGGAGATGGCAGACCGGAAATTTTTGGATTAATGGGTGCATCCGGCAATTACAAAACATGGGTCCCCTTTAGTGACTGGAGTACCTGGCTGATGGTATTTGATGACAACTTAAGATTTAAATTTCAACCTGTTGAGTTTCCGGGACTTACAAATCTATTGGAAATAAACTCTTATACAAATGGAGGATTTAAGGGATACGTAGTATCACATAATACAGGGTCAGCAGATACAACTGTGTTTAAGCCGAGAATAATGTTTTATTCCTTGAAGGGAAAAAAGATCAGAGAACGTTTGTTCAGTGATTTAGGCTTGAATACCTTCACACATATGGTAGTTTTAAAAAGCAGGAACACGGACAGAATTTATCTTTTAGGTACAGAGCTTCTTGAACTCAATGATCAACTGGTAGTTATAAATAAGGTCAAATCACCATTCAATTCGTACTTCAGCTATTACATTTTAGACATTGATTTTGACGGTGAAGATGAGTTGCTTCTTTATTCTGTAAGTGAAGAAAAGCTGGTTGTATATAATGCAGCTCTACAAAAGATTGTTGAAACCAAACTTAAAGGGACTGATCAGATATTCAGGTTTTCTCATTATTCATCAAAGAATTATGAGAATAAAATATTTCTAAATGCGGGGGGGGGATATGGTTACTTTCTAAAGTTAAAAAAGAACAACTACTATTACCTTGGATATCTGGCATATCCTGGCATTTACCTCTTATTCTTCGTGTTTATAATTCTGATAAAAAGGATTAATACTCTTCAGGTAGTACAAAAAGAGAGTTTAAACCGCAGGCTGGTAACGCTTCAGTTACAAGGCATTAAGTCGCAACTTGATCCACATTTCACTTTCAATACACTGAATTCTATTGCGTCTCTGATTTACCTTGAGGATCGTGAGTTAGCCTATGACTATATGAATAAGTTCACGCAATTACTCAGGGGTCTGATTAACGATGCCGACCGTATTTACCGGAGTCTTGGAGAAGAACTGGAGTTTGTAACCACATACCTTGAACTGGAAAAACTCAGGTTTGGCGATAAATTTAATTATGAAATAATTATAGGGGAGAACGTAAGCCAGCGAGAGCAGGTTCCTAAGCTTGTCTTACATACATTTGCAGAGAATGCCATTAAACATGGGATCATGTCGCGTACTGAAGGAGGAATTCTGAAAATAAGGGCTGAGAAGGATAAGGATTACCTGATTCTTTCGATTGAAGATAATGGCATAGGAAGAGAAAGAGCTGAAGGCCAGAGTACATCTACCGGCAAAGGACTGAGGCTTACAGGGGAATTCTATGATATTCTTAATCAGATAAATAAAAAACCGATACGGCACTTTATTATTGATTTACATAACGAGAAAGAAGATTCTGTCGGCACCAGGGTAGAGGTGTGGGTGCCGGTTGAGGATTAATTTTGAACGAGTTTATAATTTTTACAGATATTTTCTGTCCTCCTCAGGTACCTCAAAATATTTGTTGTAGATCTTCACATCAGGACCTCTCTTTTCCTCAAGCTTGTTTCCCCTGATCTTATAAGTACACTTTTCACCAGCTATTCCGGAAAAGTAAATATTGTATTCTTTTCCATCTTCATCAATCATTAAGAGCCTTACCATATGCAGGTATTTCATACTATTTAACTGTGCAGAACAAATCGGACAGGAATATATGTATTCTTCCCCTTCCTTGATCTGAAATGACGGATGCGTTGTATGAGTGTAATTCCCGATCTCGGGATCTAAATAGATCAACCCTCTCTGTGAACGGTTAGTGAGTTTCGAAGCAGCAAGGATAATGGATGTTTTCACATTGAGATGACCCCTGCAAACTTTACAAAGATATTCTACAGCCATGATGCACCTCCTGATTGTTTATTTGTTTAATAATCTTATCCGCAACATTCTTTACAAGGTACGACAAATCTTCACCAAAGTCAATTTTTTTAGTTTGAATTCCAGGTAAAAAGTGAAAGTTCCATTTACCTTCAAAAAATCTTTTGAATTGTCGTACTATTGTAAACTTTTATATGAAAATTATCTACTTTTATTAAATTTTATATTGATGCACGAATTATCAATTGCAATGAATATTGTTGAGATAGCTTGTGAACAGGCGAAAATAAATAACCTTTCCGCAATTGATGAAATAGAAATTGAAGTCGGTGAGTTATCAGGAGTTGAAATTGATGCACTTAAATTTGTAATGGAAATAGCAAAAAAAGAAACAATATTAGAAAATTCCAGAACAATATTTACATTAATTCCTGGACTGGCACGTTGTTTGATTTGTTCAAAAGAATTCATGACGGATAGTTTTTTTTCACAATGTCCTGAATGCAAACAATTTAATTTTCAAATTATTCAGGGACAGGAATTAAGAGTAAAATCGTTGAATGTTTTTTAAATGTAAATTATCATTAGTGTCCATTTAAATA
>PLNF01000123.1 GCA_003141715.1 Bacteroidales bacterium
GGAATGCTGAGCTGGAATTATTGGGTGGGCGATGGCTATGTTCTGGCAGCCAGTGCAGATGGCAGGGCAAAAGGGCAGTTTTTATCCAATGCTATTTGTCCCTCCAATGGCACCGATGTCAAGGGACCTACTTCCAACACTAATTCTGTTGGGAAAGTTCTCGGAGGCAGGACCGAAAAGGGTGATTGGAAAGATTTCGTAAACCTGCTGCCCAACGGGGCCAGCCATACCATTACTTTTAATCCTTCTTTTTTAAAGGATGGCGAGCACAAAGAGAAATTCAAAGCTTTTTTAAAAGGGTATTTAGAAAATGGTGGAACGGCCTTGCAAATAAATATTTTAGATCCCGATATGCTGATAGAAGCCCAAAAACATCCCCGGAACTTTCGACATCTTTTGGTACGTGTTACCGGATACAATGCCTATTTTACTTCCATCGGGCGGGAACTTCAGGATGAAATTATTGCCAGGATAAGTCATGAGAAGATTTAGGTTCTGGTTTGAAAGATGGAATTAATGACTGAAAAAAATACCATTTATGGCCGTCTTTTGGAAATCCAAAGGATGTCTACTGAAGACGGTCCCGGAATCAGGACAACTGTTTTTTTAAAGGGTTGTTATTTGAGCTGCATTTGGTGTCACAATCCGGAAAGCATCTCTTTTAAGCCACAACTGCAGTGGCTGAAATCAAATTGTATTAGTTGCCGGAGTTGTGTTTCTGTTTGCCCCAATCAAGCTCTTTCTTTCATTGAGGATGAAATTATTATCAACAGAATTTTCTGTAAGGCAGACGGAGAATGTACTGAAGAATGTCCTTCCGGAGCCCTGGAATTGATGGGAAAAGATGTTTCGGTTGACGAGGTTGTAAAAGAAGTGCTCAAAGACAAATCCTTTTTTGAAAAATCAGGGGGCGGAGTCACTCTTTCGGGTGGAGAACCCATCATGCAACACGAGTTTGCGTTAACATTCTTCAAAAAGATTAAAGAAAATGGCATCCATACGGCACTGGATACCTGCGGATTGGGAATACCTGCAGCCTATGAAAAAATTTTGCCTTATACTGATTTGATCCTGTATGACATCAAAGAAATTGACCCGGAGAAACACAAGCAGTTTACAGGAATTTCAAATGAAAAGGTGCTGGAAAATCTGAAATTAATTTCTGATTGGATGAACATCAATCACTCGCCTAAAGAGCTGTGGATAAGAACCCCCATCATTCCGGACGCTACCGATACAGATGAGAACCTTCTGGGGATTGGAAAGTTCATTTACGAAAACGAACTTCATCCCACCCGATGGGAACTCTGTGCTTTTAATAATTTATGCAATGATAAATACTTGCGACTTGGTATTCCCTGGCTTTTTAAAAAGCACGATCTGCTAGAATCCGAAAAAATGGAACATTTTTTAAAAACCGCCAAAAACTCAGGTGTAGACAAGCAAATTGTTTTGAGTACCGGCCCGGTTAAATTTTTAAAAAACAAACCCAATGAGCCCCATGAAAATGAAACAACTTTTCAGTGCTGAAGACATTAAAGCCTTTGAACCGGAGAACAAAATAGGTCTTCTGGCCACCCAAAACGAACAAGGCTTTCCCCATATTACCCTGATCACTACCATGCAGGCAAATAGTCCTGTCGAAATTGTTTGGGGACAGTTTACCGAAGGTGTCAGCAAGAAAAACATCCTTTCAAATCCTAAAACCGGATTTTTGATCATGACCCTGGATAAGAGTCTCTGGAGGGGAAAAGCCATCTGGCAGCAATCAAAAACTGAAGGTGAGGAGTACGTCAGGTTTAATAAACTTCCCATGTGGCGATATAATTCCTACTTTGGATTGCATACCATCCATTATATGAATCTGGTCGAAACTACTGAAAAAGCTTCTCTTCCTGTCGCGGGCATTGTGTTGTCGGCCCTCCTGACAAAAATCTCAAAAAGCTATGCCAAAACCAAAAAAGATGGACGGATATTCAATGCGTGGACTGAAGCATTTTTTAATAAACTCGACACCTTGAAGTTTCTTGCATATGTATCTGAAGATGGTTTTCCAATCATTATTCCTTTGTTGCAATGCCAGGCTTCCGACAGCCATCGGCTGGTATTTCATCCCGGGGTATATTCCGATGAATTGAATTCTATAAACAAAGGAACAGATGTGGCCGTTTTTGGTCTGAGTCTGGCCATGGAAGACGTGCTGGTTCGTGGTAAGTTCACTGGTTTTAAAAGACATCAGGCTGTAAAACTCGGGATCATTGAAATAAACTGGGTTTATAATTCCATGCCTCCAATTGCAGGTCAAATCTATCCGCCTGTTGAAGTAAATGCTGTTGAAGATTTTGGTTGAGTTGTGGTTTGGGCAGCTTAGCCCGAAGAAGCCACATTGTATAACTTTTTTGTGGTTAGTCACAGTGGCCGTCTTTTGCAGTTTCAGTCAAGATCTTCTTCGATCCGGTTGCGGCAGTTTCTCCGAGGGAGGGATCTTTTAGATCCTATTCTCCCTTTCTCACCGGCTTCCCTTCAACTTTTCAACTCTGCAACCCTCTTCATTTTTTAACTTTTTCCTCCCCTGCAGGCTGTCTCCTTCGCTAAATTTGCCCACCTTACAAATTTTTTTTCTTTCGGCCCTGTCTTTTATCTTTAACTTTCCTATATTTGATACTGTGTTTCCTAAAGTGCTAGTAAACTTAAATTTATGTTAGTAAGAACATTTGCCAGTGCAGTTACCGGTATTGATGCCGTAACTGTAACAATCGAAGTTAATGTGTCTCGCGGTATCCAGTTTTTTCTAGTAGGGTTGCCCGATAGTGCTGTGAGGGAGAGCCATCAAAGAATTGAATCGGCTCTTCGTGCACTCAACCTTCACTGGCCTGGAAAACAGGTGATAATTAATATGGCTCCGGCAGATATCCGAAAAGAGGGATCAGCATACGACCTTCCTCTTGCTCTTGGAATTCTTGCTGCTGACGAAAAAGTATCAAAAGAGAAGATTGAGTCGTATGTATTGATGGGAGAACTATCGCTCGATGGAACTCTTCAGCCGGTTAAAGGAGTCCTCCCTATTGCTCTCCGAGCCAGGGAAGAAGGTTTCAAAGGGGTCATTGTACCTTCGAAAAATGCCAGGGAAGCGGCCGTAGTGGGAGGGCTGGACGTCTATGGGCTGGAAAATCTGGGTGATGTTGTAGATTTCTTTAATGGTGTCAGGAAGTTTATGCCTGTTAAAGTTGATCTTCTCGAGATTTTTGCCAGCGAGGCAAATAAGTATGATGTTGATTTTTCAGATGTCCGCGGACAGGAGAATGTCAAACGGGCACTCGAAGTAGCTGCAGCCGGTGGTCATAATATTATCATGATCGGCCCACCGGGAGCCGGCAAGACAATGCTAGCAAAAAGATTGCCGACAATAATTCCCCCTCTTACTCTTGAAGAAGCCCTGGAGACTACAAAAATACATTCTGTTGCCGGGAAGATCGATTATCATACTGCACTTATGACAAAAAGGCCATTCCGTTCCCCGCACCACACAATTTCAGATGTCGCACTTGTTGGTGGGGGGACCTTTCCTCAGCCGGGTGAAATTTCCCTTGGGCACAACGGAGTGTTATTTCTCGATGAACTACCGGAGTTTAAACGGACTGTTCTGGAAGTTATGAGGCAACCTCTTGAAGACAGGGTCATTACAATTTCCAGGGCAAAATCAACGGTGGATTATCCTGCAAGTTTTATGTTAGTTGCGAGCATGAATCCTTGTCCTTGCGGGTTTCATAATCATCCCGAAAAGGAATGCATGTGCTCACCAGGTATGGTGCAGAAATATCTGAACAGAATTTCCGGACCACTTCTCGACCGGATTGACATTCATATTGAAGTTGTTCCTGTCAATTACGACAAGCTTTCCGATGCAGGGAAAGTTGAACATTCATCGGTTGTACGCGACAGGGTTGTAAAAGCCAGGGCAATTCAGGCAAAAAGATTTGAGACAGTAAAAGGGATATACTCAAATTCTCAGATGTCTTCCTCAATGCAACGGAGGTATTGTCAGCTCGATGAATCGGGCGGTAGATTACTAAAAACAGCTATGGATATCAGGGGCCTTTCAGCACGAGCTTATGACAGGATCCTGAAAGTTGCCAGAACTATTGCAGATCTGGGTGATTCTGAGAACATTACTGCTGAGCATATTTCCGAAGCGATTAATTACAGGAATTTAGACAGGGAAGGATGGGCCGGTTGAGCTCGACTATGCTCGCACTGTCGGTTACAATTGTCTGGGAAAGTTTTTTGTTCTTGTTTCATCCAACAGTAAAGTAACAGCCTGGAGAAACTCTTTTTGATCAAGTGGTTTTTCAAAAACAATATTAGCTCCAAGAAGCTTAGCACCCGGAAGATACCCGCCGGGACTAATTCTTCCACCTCCTGAAATCGCAATTATTTTAAGTTCAGGATAACTTTTCCTGAGCTCAAGTATTGTTTCCAGTCCCTCTTTTTCAGGCATGATAATATCTGTAATCAGCAGATCAGGCACGTTTCTTTTAAACAGTTCCATTCCCTCTTTCCCATTCAAAGCTATATCTACTTCATATCCTGCCTTTTCAAGCATTTTTTTTATCATGAGAAGTATTGAAGGTTCGTCGTCAAAGACATAGATTTTAGCCATGAGTTAAAGTGATTTATTATTATTTTTATCAAGTACCCTTCTAATTATTTTACTGAAATCATCTAATATCATTGGTTTTAAAATAACTTCTGATATTCCGCTTTGAGATATCACTTCATCTGATAACGTATCTGCAAACCCCGTAATAATTATTACTTTCAGTTCGGGACGTATCTCTTTAAGCATGACAGCAAGGTCTGTACCTGACATATTTGGCATGCTTTGATCAGTGACCAGCAGAGAATACTTGTCAGGGCCTTTCTTAAATTCTTCAAGAGCTGATATGCTATTGGTTGTTATGGTAACTTTGTATCCAAGTTTTTCGAGCATTTTTTTGCCCATAAAGGTTATTTCAGGTTCATCATCAACAAAAAGTATGTGTTCATCCCCTTTCAAAGGTTTTTTGTCCGATTTATCAGATTCCATAAGATCAGTGCCGTATTTTGGGAGATAAATCACAAAAGTTGTTCCTTTGTCAGGAGTACTATCAACTACTATTGCACCTCCGTAATTATTAATTATACCATGCACTACGGAAAGGCCCAGCCCTGATCCTGAACCAACCTCCTTACGGGTAAAGAAAGGTTCAAAAATACGTTCTTTGGTTTTTATATCCATCCCGTGCCCTGTATCTGAAATTGTAAGACGAATGTATTCTCCTTTTTTCAGATTGGGTATCTTTTCAGCAGATCTCTGATCAATTTTTACCGCGTCAAGTCTAACTTCAAGAATTCCCCCGGTTTTCATCATAGCATGGTTGGCATTGGTGCACAGATTCATCACTATCTGATGTATATGAGTAGGGTCGGCTAAAACAGTGCCTATCTTTTGATCGAAGTGCTGTTTGATCTCTACCCCGGGCGGGAAAGAGGCTTTAATCAAATTAAGTGCCTCTGCGACAATTGGCTGTAATTGAATTGGTTTATTTTCAAAATCTACTTCCCGGCTGAAGGTAAGTACTTGTTGAACAAGATCTTTTCCCCTGTGAGCTGCATTGTTAATCTGTTCAATATCAAATCTCAGGTTGCTCTCAGCCGGGAGTTCTTCCAGTGCCATATCGGTATAGCCAAGAATGGGAGTAAGAATATTGTTAAAATCGTGTGCAATGCCACCTGCCAGTGTTCCAATAGTTTCCATTTTTTGCAGCTGGAACAATTGCTTTTCCAGTTCAGCTCTTTCTCTTTCGAATTTTTGTCGTATTTCAATCTCCTTTTTCAGGTCCAGGTTTGCATCAGAAAGCTGATGAGTCCGTTCTTCGACCCTTTTTTCAAGTGCATCATTTGCCGTATTGACATTTTCTTTTTCCTGTTCAAGCTGTATCCTCATATAATATTCAATACGGGCTGATAATTCAAGAAAATAACTTATAAACATTCCAATGACATTGGCACTAATAAAAAATGAGTTATTACTTATAAGGATCGTGACAGGAGTATGTGATACCCAGATTGCAGTAATCTGGTATGAAATAACAATCGACCATCCGGCTATTGAAGCATAAATAAATCTTGCCCGACTAAAGGTATAACCGAATATAGATATCAGAATCAATCCTGCATAATAGGAATAATTCCCGACTCTTGCAGCTAAAATTATCATGACTATGATCCCGAAACTGGTGCAGAATATAATACAGGAAATAGTGAACTGCATAAATTTCTTAAACAATCTGGAATATGAAAACAGAAATGCAGCAATCAGGACCGGAAAAACAATACCGAAACGTATAAACCAGAATACTTCCCTGAGAGAAGGTACCGAGACTGCATCAAGAAAAGCAAAAGCCCCATAGAAAATCATGGAGAGGATAAGTGAAAACCTGAAAGGATTAACCGATCTTTTAAAATAATCTTCGCGGAATGCCTTTTCGTACTTATATAAATCACCCTTAAAGCTAAGAGACAGATAATTGACCGACAAGGATTCATTACTTGCTGTTGGGAGCCCCAGAAAACTACTTCCTACATATTTAAAAATATTCATCAGGAGAGTATTTGTTTTGTCTTAAGTAATTGGAATAAGGGATTTACTGGTTTTTTTTATTTTGAGAAAAAGGTTTATACCAAGAGGTTCCTTTTCAGCACTAACCATTTCCTTATCAATATTGGCATCCGAAGCTATCCGGAACAAATCTGATTCTGTCCTGTGATTAAGGTTCCAGTCTATTACCTCCATAAACCTTCTTGTTGGATTTTTTGTACTGAAATTGCTAATCACCATTTCACCATCTTCTGTGATACAATTAAAATATTTTCTTATGAGAAATGTAAAGTGTTTGTCCTTGAAATAATCAAACAACCCGGCACTCCAGATGAGATCATACAATTTATATGAATTGAAACGCAGGGCATTAATTTTATTGTATGTAATCTGCCCATTGAAATTTTCATTTTTTTTCATGGAGAAATTAATAGCACACTGGTCAAAATCAATCAATTCAAAACTTATAGTATTATCTCCTGAATAACTGGTCAGGAATTCATTGACATCTTCAGCCGGACCTGATCCAAGAATGAGAACTTTTGCATTCTCCTTTCTTAATGCCAGGTTTTTACAGTATTCGACAAAGAAATTTTTTCTGTTTCTGACTGCATTGGCTGCCGGCTGATTCTGAAAAAAAATATCCCAGTTTGTGTACCGGGGATCTTCACTTACATCAAATTGATAAATTTTGTAAATAAGATTAAAGTCTCCGGGGTAACCAAAAGGTTTTACAAATGCGTGACCAATAAGTGAATTCTTGTTTAGAATTGTTACTATATTTTCCCTGAATTCCTCAACGTCAGTATGTTCCAGGTTATCTACAATTGAAGTGAATTCTTTATAATCCTGAAGCTCAGGTCCTCCTTTTGCTATCAAATATTTTAAAAACTCAGTTTCTTTTTCTGTAAGACCTTTTTTCAAAATAAGCGGATATCCATTCATGAAGGTTTAATAAAATTATTTCGTTTTAATTTAATGACTTATCTTTTTGTATGATTCTAAATATATAATATACTTTTACTATTTCTAAAATGATTTATCAACAGTAATGAAAATCTGTTAACATCTTCGTAAACAATGCAAAAGTTTCCCCCCAAAACTTATAAACAATCAATTTCTGCCGACAAATGACTTCAGCAAAATTAAGTAATTATACTGCATGATCTGAAAAATGTTACAGAACAAGTCAATTTTTTTCCCCAACGGCGAATAAAGTCATCAATAATTTGTGGATTTTGCAATTATTTGCATTTAATCAATACCGCTCTGACTGATACCCGGAATACAAAATTTAAAGCGTTATTGCATAAGCAATGCTGCTGCACCTATGAGACCTGCATCGCGACCTGCTTTGGATTCAACAATTTCTATTTTATCAAAAATCATGTCTCTTGCCAGCTTGTAAAACTTACTTTTAATTCTGTTTAAGTAGAATTCCCCCCAGGATGTCAGACCCCCACCTAATATAATCAGGGGCGGATTAAATACCTGAAAAATATTATAAATTCCAATACCTATATAATCAGCGCATTCAATAACAATCGCCTTAGAAAGCGGATCATCAATCTCAAGGCCTTTCTTAATCATCTTTCCATCCACCTGTGAATAATCAAAATTATCCGGTAAAGGGAGCGAAGTACTGATTCCCTGTTCCATTTTCTTTTTAAAAAGATATGGCAATGCAAGACCGCAGGCGCATGCCATCAGGCACCCTTCATTCCCGCATGTGCATATTTGCTTATTGTCCGAGTTTACTATTGTGTGTCCAAATTCTCCGGCAGTCCCGGTAATGCCCCTGTAAAGTTTTTTATCTAAGATTATGCCTGCGCCGATTCCGGTGCTGATAGTCAGAAAAATCATGGAATCATACCCCATACCCGCACCGAACTTGTACTCACAAAAAGCCTGGGCATTGGCATCATTGTCAAGCAAAACAGGAATCTTAAAGTGATCCGCGACAGCCTGACGCAAAGGGAAATTTTTAAAACCTTTGAGATTGGAAGTAGTCAGGGTATGCCCATCCATGTAACGAACATGTCCGGGGAATCCCATCCCGATTCCTCTCAGATCTGACTCGCTGAGTTCGTTTTGAGAAATAAGCTGTCTTATAAGCCGGATGATCTGCTCTACTATTGTGATTTCATCCTTTCCTACATGGTCATACACTGTGATCTTATCATGAATTCTGCCAGAGGTGCTGATTAATCCGACTGATAACTTGGTTCCGCCAAGATCCACTCCGCAAAGTAACTTTTCCATCTGATTATTATAACGACTGTTCGGTACGTGCTATAATATCATCCTGGGTATCAGGAGATAATGTAGTAAAATATGCGGAATATCCTGCGACACGGACTACCAGGTCCCTGTAATCCTGAGGATTCTTTTTTGCCGCCAGCAGGGTATCTCTCGAAACAATGTTATACTGCACATGCCAGCCCTTAAGAGTTTCAAAAAATGTCCTGATTATTGAAATCAGTTTCTGCTTTTGGGTCTCATTAGTAAGAGCGGATGGAGAAAGCTTCTGATTTAACAGGACTCCGCCAAGGATTTTATTTGTCGGGAGCTTTGATACCGACTTGAAAACTGCCGTTGGCCCAAGAGTATCGGTTCCGGAAGCAGGGGAACTCCCCTCGGCAAGAGGAGTAAAGGCTTTTCTTCCGTCAGGTGTGGCCGGGACCACTGAACCTGAAGGAACATTTGAGGAGATACTTGAAGTGCCGGCATAGTACCTGCATCCAAATGGCCCCCTCCCAAAGCGGCTAGTATGATACTTTGTCAGTTCATTAATATAGTACATGTAGGCTTCGTACAACAGATTATCAACGTAATCATCATCATTTCCATATTTCGGGGCATTATTAATAAGCAACTGACGCACCTTCTCACCCTCTTTCCCGTCAAAATTATTTTTCAGATTACTTGCAAGTGTTTCCTTGCTTATCGTAGCCTCTTCAAAAACAAGCTTTTTAATCGCTGCCAGGGAATTTCCAAGATTGGCAATTCCAACCTGCAGTCCTGATATGAAATCATACACTGAACCACCCTCCTTAATAGTTTTTCCGCGACTGATACAATCATCTACAAAGGCCGAACACAGTATGTCAGGTACAAGTTCTTCCAGGGCTAAATCTGCAGCTGTGTCAATCTCAATAGTTGCCTGCGTGTAAAATTCTACCTGATTCTTCCAGGCCAGCATGAGGTCGCTGAAGCTGTTGAAATCTATAAAATTACCTGTTCCGCTATGAAAGGTCTTTCCTGACATTTCATCCAGACCATTGTTCATTGCTGCCAGAAGGACCCTCATGAAATTAAGAAAACTCATTCCCGTGCACCTGTATCCCCATTTCCCCGGGACAGCTATTTCAATACATCCGATGGCTGAATAGTTGTAAGCATCCGCTCTCTTAATGCCAAGATCTATGAGAGATGGGATCACGATCTCATCATTGTTGAAGGCGGGCATACCGAATCCCTTTCCTATGACATTGACACATTCTGTCAGAAACTCATCGCTGATATTCTTATGAAAACGAACAGATAAATTAGGTTGCGTAAGTTTCATCCTTCCTACCGAGTCGAGGATCAAAAAGCTGAGTTCGTTGACGGCGTCTTTACCATCCAGGGTTTGTCCTCCTATTGTAACGTTCTGATATAGAGGACCTCCAGCTGAATACCGTGTATGTGACCATGATCGGATCTTATTAACAGAGAGTAATTTCAGCCAGGTATTTTCGAGAAGTTCAAGCACAAAATCTTCATTTATTTTACCAAGGATGAGGTCATTTTTATAGAACCTGAACAGATATTGATCCATTCTTCCAAGCGAAACCGAATGTCCATTGCTTTCGATCTGGAGAATCAGCTGCACAAACCATGTCAGCTGTAATGCTTCATAGAAACCGGATGGTGGATTTTCAGAAATATTACTGCAAATTTTACTTATAGTAACAAGTTCTGATTTTCTTCCAGGGTCAGGTTCACATTCTGATAATTCAAATGACAGTGTTTCAAACCTTCTGATAAACGTCTGAAACGCTTTGATACCGACAATAAGTGCATTGTAAAAATCCTGCTTTTCAAAAAAGCGGACATCCTTTTCATTAAGAGTCTTTTGCATTAATTCTATGCTCTGAAGATATCCTTCAAGACCTATAGTAAGTATCTTTTCAAAGTTAACTGCAATATGGGCATCGCCTGATGTAAGGTTACCCTCTGCCCTGATAATTCCGGAGTCGTGAATCTCCCTGTTTAGCGTAGACATAAGTGAATAACCTTTTTCGATGAGTGTTTTTCCTTCCCACCATCTGCAGATTTCTTTCAGCTCATTTTTCTGGTCTTCAGTAATAAAGAAAGCATCACCGGAACGCTTATCAAATTCATCAAGTTCATTTATTATCCAGGAAATGACATATTCAGGAAATATTGGAGCTGCCCTAAGTTTCGACGATTGATTTCCAACAATAAGTTCCCCTTCCCCGATGAAAATCGTCATCTTCTTAAGTGTTTTTTCCAGGGCATAGGCCCGTTTAAGAATGACAGGAGAGCCATCGAATTCCTTATAGACCTCTGTATAAAAACCTGCACGTTCAGTGCAAATAGTCGAACGTGCAGAAAGAACATTGCTTTTAAGTTTAGCAATTCGTTCAGAAATTTCCGTTGTTTTTATGTCAGATATCATTTCAGTTCAGGATTTTTGAAATAAGACCTTTCTGTTCAGCATATTCCGTAAAAAATTTCAGTTCGGATTTTTCAATATTCCTTTGATTCGCAAACATATAATCTTTTCCGAGCATCAGATATTTTTCTTTTGCAAGTGAATGAAACGGGATAAAATTAATTTCGGAAGCATTTTTCAACCCGGCAGCAAAATCAATTATTGCAGAGAGTTCTATAGATGAAAAGTTAAATCCGGGAATTACCGGTACACGGACTATGAACTTACTGCCGGTTTCATCAAGCTTTTTAAAATTTTCTATGACCAGTGTTGCATTTCCTCCCGTGAATTTTGTAAATTTATCATTATCAAGATGCTTCAGGTCTGCTAAAAAGAGATCGATCAGGTTGACATAGTTTTCAATAGTTTCCCATGGAAGATGGAGAGAAGTTTCAGCTGAAACATGTATTCCTCTCTTCTTCAGCTGAATGAGCAAATCTTTCAGTTCAGGTCCCTGTGATAAGGGTTCACCGCCGGTAAGAGTTACTCCGCCTCCGCTCATATTGTAGAATGGTATATCTTTTTCAATTTCCTGGAATATTTGCGAAACAGTTTTTTCCTGACCTGATACGATCAGAGCCCTGGATGGGCAGATGTTGTCATAAATAGTCGTATCTGAGATGAGATTCCTGTTGATTATCAGATTATTATTTTCAAGGACAATCGCTCCATTGCCAGGCTTCAGACATTCTCCAAACCGGTGACATATCCTTTCATCAAACATTATTGAAGGAGCAGGATCGAGACTTTCCGGATTATTACACCAGGAACAGCGCAATGGACAGCCCTTAAAAAAGATATTTGTTCTTACTCCATTACCGTCGTGTATTGAATACCTTTGTATATTGAAAACAGTGAGCATTTCTTTGTAGATTATTGCTTAATATGTTATTAAGGATTCCACGAGTAAGTTTATATATCGAGTATCAAATATAGCTATAAATTAGCCCATTCGGTTTAACCTATCCAATTTCAAAACCCTTTCCTGTAATTTCTATTTGTGAAACAATCAAATTGTACTATTTTTAAAACTTACTAAACGATGATATTTTCATTGCATGGATCTTACCCGGAGAATACGTGATAAAATGATGAAAGAACGTCTCATGTTTGTGTACAGAGGCGTTGTAACTAATGAAAATTCCGTACCACTTCTTATGCTTCTTGAAAAGGAGATGGAGAATTCGGAATTTGGTTTTGTCGGGAGGAAAAGACTTTTTATGTTTGTTCTTGAGAGTCTTCAGAATGTTTCCAGGCATAGCGATAAGAATCAGTATGCAGATATGTCATTGGTTATTTACTCAAAAACGGACAATGGCTATACTGTAACTACTGGAAATGTCCTTCTATCTGCCAATATAAATAATCTTAAAATTAAGTTGGATGAGATCAATAATCTTCAGGCTGACGAGATAAGAAATGTCTACAGGCAGATGCTTAGTAATTCTGAATTAAGTGATAAGGGAGGTGCAGGACTTGGCCTGATAGAAATGGCAAAGAAAACTGGCAATAAACTCGATTACGATTTTGTTCCGCTGGATGAGGAATTTTCTTATTTTATTTTAAGCAAGACTGTCAATTCGGTTGGTGTCGGGATACATTTCGGGGAAAATGAGAAGCCATTTCACGGTAAGGCCGTTTCGCAGCTTGAAAGACTAATGGCTGAAAACGATGTTTACCTTATCTGGTCAGGGCATATATCGAAAGATGTGGAAAAAGAAGTTATCACTTTCACGGAAACAAAATTGGCTGAAGAAGATATTGAATTGAATCTCAGGAGAAGAATATTCAGTGTGCTTGTTGAGATACTTGAGAATGTGGCTAAATATAGTCCGGGAAAGGAACCTGAGGAAAAGTTCGGGATGCCGGTAGCCATGATCAGACTTGAGGATGATGTCTATACGCTGACAACAGGTAACCTTATTCTTAATGAAAATGTGGAGGATCTTAAGGGGAAGCTTGATATCATAAATAAGTTTGATAAAGTAGGACTAAAAGAACTCTTCAGGAAATCTCTTTCCGGGCAGACTATAAGTTCAAACAACACCGGGAACATGGGTCTGATTGATATGGCCAGAAAATCAGGAAGTAAACTGATATACCAGTTTGAACAGATAAACGAACTCTATTCCTATTATGTTCTGACTGTAAAGGTCGAAGGTTGAAGCGTTTAAGACAATCTTTTAAATGCAAGTGTTTTACCATCCCAATCAGCATAGCTGCCATTTTTAATCCAGTCTCCGAGAAACAAAATTTCTGTTTCAGATTGCAATTTGACTGTCATTGCCAGGTGGCGATGGCCAAAAATGAAATAATCAATTTTGTCATTTTCGAGAACCGATATGGCATACCTTATCAGATCCTCATTTTCCTCGCCGAGATACTCTTTTGTTATTCCTTTTCCCAGCCGTGAATTCAGAGACCATCTGTGCCCGATGCCAATGCCAATTGAAGGATGAAGGGCCGAGTACATTGCCTGTAACGGTTTATTCCTGAAGATTGAAAGAAGAATTTTATAGCCTTTGCTTTTTGTACCTAATCCTTCACCGTGAGCAAGGTGGAACTTTTTTCCGTCAAACAGAGTAGTAATCGGGGACTTATGAATAGTCATGCCACATTCACCTGAAAGATAATCACTGATCCACATGTCGTGGTTTCCTGTAAAAAAATGAACAGGAATTCCGGAATCTGTTATTTCAGAAACAGTACCCAGAAACCTGGTAAATCCTCGAGGAACCACAAGCTTATATTCCCACCAGAAATCGAAGATATCTCCAAGAAGGTATATCTCTTTTGCATCAGGAGCAACCGAATTTAACCAGCTGACCACCTTCTTTTCCCTTTCTATAGGAGGTGATCCTGTCGGTAGTCCGAGGTGAAAATCAGAAGCAAAATATATTTTTCCTGTTTCTGTCAAAGTACAGATCTATTTATTAAATAACTGATCTAGTTTCAGTTGTAGTGCTCTTCCATGGAGGTTTGATGCAATAATTATACCTTCTTTGTCAAATAGGTAATTAGTAGGAACAGTTTTCACATTGAAAAGCACCGCATTTTTAGGGTCTTTGGGATCATCTTCCCTTGTGCATATCCATGGCAACTCATCAAATCTTACAGCAGCTTTCCAGTCTGTCTCATTTTCATCGAGATTAATCTGATATATCTCGAATCCTTTTTTATTATAAAGTTTGTAAAATTCTTTGAGTTTAAGGTTCTCTTCTATACAATCTTTCGATTGAACCGACCAGAATGTGAGAAGTACATATTTGCCTTTAAGGGAGGAAAGAGCGACTCTTTTACCCGCGATATTTATTAAATCAGGATCCAGTGCTGTCTTTGGTAAGTTTTTGCTAATCTGTTCAATCTGTGAAACATACATGTGATTCAACTCCTTTTCAAAATCACTTGCCAGTGCTTGAACCTGTTTTGAATTAGGATAATGACGGGTAAGCGAATCGGTTACTATTTTCAGGTACTGAAGATCATGCTGGTCGTAAAGAACATATGTTTCAGGATTGATCCTCTGATATAGCGCTTTAATTGAAGCCAGTGAGTTTATGTTATTAATTATGAATTCAATATTCTTTTTATGCTGAGCTTTAATTAATTCATCATACTCTGTTTCAATTAATGGTCCTTTGACATCAAATCCGGCCTCTTGCGACGCCTTAGTGTACAATGTACTCAGGGAATCGAGTTTTCTTTTTGTTTCAGCAAGAACGAGATCAAGAATCCGCAGCTTCTCAGATCCAACTGATCCTTTGACTGAAAAGTTTTCAAACAGGTTTTTACCATTAAATAACAGGTTTATCTTTTCTCCGGGTTCAGCTAATAGCGTAATGAAATTTGTTGATGAAAAACCAAGCTGGTAAAAATCGGCTCCGGTCTCCTTTACCTTAAACCGGAATGAACCTTTCCTGCTGATTTTTGCAGAGTCGATCAGTACTGGAGAGTTGACATCCAGTTTGTTGAGATATATATATTTTTCTTTTGAATCTTTAATAACGCCATTAACAGCGAATTTGTTCCTGTAATTGCATCCTGAAAAAATAAGAACCAGGGACAGTAGAAATAGTATTCGTTTCATTAATTGTCGGATTTCCGGTTTTTGTATTCAGATATTATTTAAATAATTCAGCCAGTTTAATCTGCAGTTGTTGACCTCTCAGGTTTGATGCAATTATTCTGCCTTCTTTATCAAGAAGATAATTACAGGGTATAGATTCAATTTTATAGAGCGGAACAACTATAGAATTCCAGTATTGAACATCGCTCACATGTATCCATTTCTCCAGATGATCATCCTGAATGCCTTTCATCCACGCATCTTTGGTTTTGTCGAGTGACACCTGGAAAATCTGGAACCCTCTTTTATGGTAAATGTTGTAAACATTTAACAGGTTTGGATTCTCTTTTCTGCATGGAGTACACCATGAGGCCCAGAAATCCAACAGAACTACTGACCCTCTGGTAGAAGATAGTCTAATTGTATCTCCGGCCGGTGTAGGAAGGGATATTTCAGGAGCCGCGCTTCCGGATGCTGATGCAGGCCCGCCACTTGTTTCCCCTTTCATTTTTGCAGCTAAGTCCTTAACCTGTTCATGAAGTGATATAACAGGCTCATAATCAGGATAAAGGCTAAACATCGATGAGTCAACCTTTTCAAAATATTTCATATCTTTTGTGGGATTCAGGACATATACACTGGGTGCAACCTGCTGATAGAGTGCAACAAGGCTGACAAGTGATGTGAGATTATCATCAATGTACTTTTTAGTATATGTGTTAATCTCACTCAGGTAAATCTGTGCCAGACTGTCGAGTGATTCGATCACTTTGGGCAACTCCGGTTTATCCATATTTTGTGTATATATGTTGTTTAGTCCTGTCAGTTTTTTTATTGTTGCCCGGAGTGTTTTATTATATTCAGCCATCGATTCAGTACCTTTTGATCCCTTTAAGAATATCGGATAATTCAATGAATCGCTATGCGCTTTCAGCGTGATCTTCTCCCCAGGTTCAACAAGCATAGTCAGAAAGTTATTCTCAGTACTTTTCAGTAGATAAAAGGAGGGTTGTTTGATTTCTCTCCTGAAATTAAATGTACCGTCAGCAGAAACCTTTATTGAATCAACGGGTTTCAGGTCATTCGATTTCAGTTCATCGAGATAAATATAGGCCCCGCTGACAGGATTCACAATTGTACCTGAGATTCTGACAATATTATTTTTACAACCGGCAGATAGCAGCACAATAAACAGGTAGAAAAAAAGCTTCTTATTCATTAAGTAAAATGTTAATTGATAATTATTTTCAATTATTGAAATGCAAAGTTATTCTTTTTTTAATCCAGCAATACTTTTAAGAAATTTTATTAATTTCCCTGCAAGATGATTCCGGTTTGCTGGGTTCATTTTTTATTGGTATCTTAGATAGCTTTTTATATGTTATTCAAACTGTAATTATATGAGTTACATTAAGTTCGATAAGAGTCAGGTGGTAAATCTTGAATATTCTCTGGGAAGGGAGATGATTAGAACAAACAGGGCAGGATCTTATTCTTCAACTACTCTTGTTGGCTGCAATACCCGAAAATATCATGGATTACTGATCTGTCCGGTTGACGAGTTTGGAGGAGAAAGATTTGTACTCCTCTCCTCACTTGATGTTACAGTTGTAAATAATGATAAGAGTTTTAACACTGGTATAAGAAAATATAAGGGAGATTATTTTAGTCCGAAGGGTCATAAATATGTTGAGGACTATGACATTGATAACATTCCTTCAAGAATTTACAGGGTTGGCGGTGTAATCCTTAAACAGGAAAGGCTGCTGGTTCATTATGAAGAGCAACTGCTTATAAGGTTTACTATCCTTGAAGCATCGGAACCGATGAAACTGCAGTTCCGTCCGTTTCTTGTGTTTCGGAATATTCATCAGCTGACACATGCCAACCTGTCTGCAAATACAAAGGTCGACTTCATAGAAAACGGTATTAAATCAAAGATGTATGAAGGTTTTCCTTCATTGAATATGCAGTTTTCTACTGAAGCGGAGTTTATCCATGTACCCGACTGGTATCTTGGAGTCGAATACCCTGAAGAACAAAAACGAGGTTATGATTATTCAGAAGACCTGTTTACTCCGGGTTTTTTTGAGCTTGAAGCAAAGAAAGGCGACATTATTGTTTTCTCCGCTTCAACAAAAGAGGAAAAGACATCAGGCCTTAAACGGAAGTTTACGAAGAATGTATCAGGAAAAATCCCAAGGGATAGTTTTATTAATTGTTTAAGAAATGCTGCCCAGCAATTTGTTGAAAAAAGGGGAGGGAAAACTCTTATTATAGCAGGTTATCCATGGTTTGGTGAATGGGGAAGGGATACTTTTATTGCGCTTCCCGGGCTGGCTTTAGCACGTCACAGACTGCTCCTTTACACAGAAGTCCTGGATACACAGATTAACAAAATGAAGGATGGATTGTTTCCAAATATGGGTAATGCCAGTGCCCCGGCATTTAATTCTGTTGATGCACCACTTTGGTTTTTCTGGGCTGTTCAACAATATACTGAACATGGCGGCGCCGATGGATGGGAAAGATATGGTGAAGCAGCAAAATCAATACTGAATGCCTTTAAAAATGGTACCGCATTTAATATTCACATGAGAGAAAATGGCCTTATTTATGCCGATGCTCCGGGGAAAGCTCTTACATGGATGGATGCTGTAGTAAATGGTATTCCTGTAACAGCAAGGAGGGGTTATGTTGTAGAGATAAATGCTCTCTGGTATAATGCCATCTGCTTTTCACTTGAGATGGCAACAAAAGAAAATGATAAAAAGTTCTTAAAGGAATATGAGAAATTCCCCGAGCTGATTAAGAAATCATTTCTTGAAATATTCTGGGATGAAAAAATAGGCTATCTGGCTGATTATGTTAATGATNNTTAATAAGGACCAGATGAAAAAGGTATTGGATATTGCGGATCGAGACCTTGTTACTATAAGAGGACTAAGAAGTCTTTCACCTAGTAATAAATTGTACCATGGAGTGTGTGAAGGGAATCAGGAAGAAAGGGACAATGCATATCATCAGGGTACAGTTTGGCCATGGCTCTACGGCCCCTTTTGTGAAGGATGGTTGAAAGTATATGGGCAACAGGGTGTACAGAAAGTAAAAAAATTGATTTATGGTCTTGAAGCTGTAATGAGCGAACATGGAATCAGTACTATTTCAGAGATTTATGACGGCGATCCTCCTCATTCACCCAGGGGCGCTATTTCACAGGCCTGGAGCGTTGGTGAAGTACTTAGGATAATCGACTTACTTGAAACAAAATTTGCAAATCAATAACTGAGGTAGGATATGCGCGTGTTAATGTTCGGATGGGAATTTCCGCCACATATCTCAGGTGGATTAGGCACTGCCAGCTATGGTCTGACAAAAGGCATGGCCACACTCGATGACCTGGAAGTAATCTTTGTTGTTCCCAAAACATGGGGCGATGAGGATCAGACTTTGGTCCGGCTGGTTGGTGCAAACCAGGTACAGGTTGCATACAAAAAAGTATTTTATAAAGGGTTCAAACGTCCTATTGAAAGAATTGAAGTATCATCAAAAATTGTGCCTTATACCGACCCTGACGATTTTTGGAAATTGGTCAAATCTGAAGTCTCGGGTTATAATTTTTATGTCAAGACAAACAGTATAGGCAAAGTAGATTTTTCAGGAAGATACGACACCAACCTGATGGATGAAATATACAAGTATTCAGTAGTAGCCGCGGTAATAGCTGAAGAAAATGAGTTTGATATTATCCATGCTCATGACTGGCTCGCTTATCCAGCCGGGATTGCTGCTATGGAAGTATCGGGGAAGCCCCTGGTAATCCATGTACATGCAACCGACTTTGACCGCAGCGGAGGGAGTGTGAATCCCGATGTCTATCGCATTGAGAAGAATGGCATGGATGCTGCATCTAAAATAATTACTGTAAGCAATCTGACCAGAGACATTGTAATAAACAAATACAATATAAATCCTGACAAGGTTGAAACTGTATATAATGCGGTTGAACCGGTGAATATTGCCGAAAACTGTTTCATTAAAAAAGGTTTTGATGAAAAGGTGGTTACGTTTCTTGGCAGGATAACCATGCAGAAGGGCCCTGAATACTTTATCGAAGCAGCTTATAAGGTTTTGCAGGTGATGGACAATGTAAGATTTGTCATGGCAGGATCAGGTGATATGATGGAAAGGATGATGCGAAGAGCCGCCGCATTGAAAATAACAGACCGGTTTCATTTTACCGGATTTCTTAAGGGGACTGACGTTTTTACCATGCTTGATATGAGCGATGTTTACATTATGCCGTCGGTATCAGAACCATTTGGTATTTCACCTCTCGAGGCAATGCAGTCAAATGTACCCGTAATTATCAGTAAACAGTCGGGTGTGGCTGAAATACTTACACATGCAGTGAAAACTGATTTCTGGGATATAGATGCAATGGCTGATGCTATATATGGTATCCTTAATTATCCTGCCCTGGCAAACATGTTTATCAGAAACGGTAAAGAAGAAGTTATACGGCTTAAATGGGATAACTCAGCCAGACATGTACGTGATATTTATTACAGAGTTATTGCAAATAAAACATATTAAAATGTATTAAGATATGAGTGTATCAGGCAAAAAAGCGATTTGTTTGTATTTTCAGGTACATCAGCCATTCAGGCTCAAGAGATACAGATTCTTTGATCTGGGGCATGATCATTACTATTATGATGATTTCTCGAATGAATCCATCATGAGAAAAGTGGCAGAGAAATGTTATCTGCCTGCGAATAATATTATTCTGGATCTGATTCAGAAACACAAAGGAAAATTTAAGGTTACGTTTTCCCTCTCAGGGCTGGCAATCAGCCAGTTCCGGCTTTATGCCCCTGAAGTTCTTGATTCTTTCAGGAAGCTCGCGGAAACAGGAATGGTGGAATTTCTTGCTGAGACCAACTCTCATTCACTTGTATCCCTCAGGAGCAGAAGCGAATTTGAACGGCAGATTACCAACCACAGGGAAATGTTAAAAGAGTTTCTTGGAGTTGAAGCTACTTCATTCCGTAATACTGAATTAATTTATTCTGATACAATTGGATCGTGGGTGGCTGATATGGGATTCAAATCGATACTGACTGAGGGTGCAAAACATGTCCTGGGGTGGAAAAGCCCCAACTTCCTGTATTGTAACTCACTTAATCCCCGTCTGAAAGTCCTGTTGAGAAACTTCGTGCTGAGCGATGATATTGCTTTCAGGTTTTCAAACAGGGACTGGAATTCCTGGCCATTAACGGCCGACAAGTATGCTTCATGGATAAACAAACTTGCTCCAAAAAGTGAACTGATAAACATTTTCCTCGATTATGAAACATTCGGGGAACACAACTGGAAAGAGACAGGGATATTTGATTTTCTGAGTCATATGCCTGGTGCAATTCTAAAGAAAACACCTTTCCGGTTTATGACCCCGACTGAGATTGCCGATACATTACAACCGGTATCTGCAATTAGCATACCTTCACCCATCTCCTGGGCTGATGAAGAGCGCGATATTACTGCATGGCTCGGAAATGAGTTGCAGGTTGCTGCCCTTGATAAATTATACAGCCTTGCCGGGAAAGTAAACAAATGTGAAGACGGACTGATAAAAAAAGACTGGGAATATCTCCAGTCGAGTGACCATTTTTATTATATGGCAACAAAGTTTTTCTCCGATGGAGCAGTTCATGCATATTTCAACCCTTATGAAACACCTTATGACGCATTTATGAATTATATGAATGTGCTTAGTGACTTTGAAATCAGGCTGCGAAAATTATTTCCTGATACCGCTGAACAGGATCAGATATTTAAACTTGGCACTCAGGTTATAGAAAAGGATATGCTCATAGAAAAGCAGTTTATGGAAATTCAAAAACTAACTAAGAAAATTGCGAAAATAAATCCTGATGTAAAGTCGACTGTAGAGAAATCATTAAAATCTTCAGCAATAGTGTCTGCAATGGATAAAATCTCCAAACCGAAGTCAAAGACAATAAAAAGGAGTGCCCCCATAAAGTCGGGTGGCAAAGTTAAACCAAAAAAAAGTAAGAATAACAGGCTAAAACAAATAATTTCTGAAGATGAAGGTTGAATTTATTTTTGAAACCAGTTGGGAAGTTTGCAACAAGGTTGGAGGCATACATACGGTAATCTCAACAAAAGCTCTTAAAATTGTAAATGAACTTAGAGACAATTACATACTTATCGGACCAGATGTATGGAGAGAAGATGTTAAAAATCCGGAATTCATTCCTGATGAATTGCTATTTGTTGAATGGAAAGCCAGAGCTGCATCTGAAGGATTAAGAGTCAAGACAGGGAGATGGAATATTGCCGGGGAACCTATTGTTATTCTTATTGATTTTACTCCATATTTCGGACAACAGAATGAAATATTTGCTGGATTCTGGGAAACATATAAACTTGACAGTATTACCGGGCAGTGGGATTATGTGGAGCCCGCACTCTTTGGTTATGCTGCAGGTAAACTGATTGAAAGTTTCTCAACATTCTATCACGAGTATCATAATATTATTGCTCAGTTCCATGAATGGATGACCGGGACAGGGATCCTCTACCTGAAAAAGTATGCTCCATGGATTGCCACTTCATTTACAACCCATGCAACCGTACTAGGCAGATGTATTGCAGGGAATAATCGTCCTCTTTATGGTAAAATGGAAGAATATAACCCTTCACAGATTGCGAGGGAGTTCAATGTTGTGGCAAAACAATCGCTCGAAAAAATTTCTGCTGCCGAGGCAGATGTTTTTACAACTGTAAGCGAAATTACATCGAGAGAATGTCATCACTTTCTTGGCAAGGAAGTTGATTTTGTAACACCTAATGGATTCGAAGATTCTTTCGTTCCTGCCAGTGATATTTTTGAAGAGAGAAGACAGATAGCAAGAGAAAAACTTCTTGGTGTAGCTGAAGCAGTCCTTGGTTATTCAGTTTCAGAAGATTGTGTTTTAATGGTAAACAGCGGAAGATATGAATTCCGGAATAAGGGTGTTGATATTTTTATTGACTCTCTCGGTGAATTGCAAAAGAAAGGGTCTATTGAAAAGGAGTGTATTGCTTTTTTCCTGATACCTGCCTATCATAAGGGACCTCGGCAGGATATAATAGACATTCTTTATAATAATGGTCCGGTAAACGGTGGCGACAAATACCTCACACATAGTCTGCATTACCCCTCTACAGATCCTGTTTTACAGAGAGTTGCGGCAAACAATCTTAATAATGATCAAAAATCAAAGGTTAAGATCATTTTTGTTCCCTGCTATCTGAATGGCAACGATGGTATATTTAATATGCCTTACTTCGATTTGCTAATCGGATTTGACCTTTCTGTATTTCCTTCCTACTACGAGCCATGGGGATATACACCATTAGAGAGTCTGATGTTTTCTATTCCAACCGTAACTACATCACTTTCAGGATTCGGGCTTTGGGTCAGAACCTATTTTGAAAATCCCGGTAATGGTATATCAGTAATTGAAAGAACAGATGATAACGAGAGTAAAGTCATTACTGAGATCTGGGACTTTATGGCAAAGTTTATCGGGTTGAATGATAAAGAACTTAAGACAGCAAGAGAAAAAGCTCATGAGATCTCTAGAATTGCACTGTGGGACAACCTGGTAAATCATTATTTCAGCGCCTATGAACTTGCTCTGGTAAATACCAGCGAGAGAAGAGAAGAACCAAGGGAATTTGTAAAGTTTGTTGAATCTCCGGGATTGCATGTTCGCAAACCACACCAGGTACCGATTTGGAAAGATATTTATGTTCAGAGCGATGTCCCCGAAAAACTGGACTCACTTAAAGACCTTGCAAATAATCTCTGGTGGTCGTGGAACACTGAAGCAGAATTACTATTTAAAAGAATGGATCCAAGTCTGTGGGAGGAGGTCCGGCACAATCCTAAACTGCTTCTTGAAAAGATTGATTATAAAAGACTCCTTGTACTTGAAGATGATGATGATTTTGTGGCAGATCTGAAAAAGGTAAATGAAATATTCAAAGCTTATAAAGATCGTCCGGCTGATCCAGAATTGCCTTCAATAGCTTACTTCAGTATGGAGTTTGGAATACACCCCTGCCTGAAAATTTATTCAGGCGGACTTGGAATCCTTGCCGGGGACTATCTGAAGGAAGCAAGCGATTCGAATTTAAATATTACCGGTGTTGGTCTGCTTTACAGGTACGGTTATTTCAAACAAAAGCTTGGACCAAGGGGTGAACAACAGGCAATTTATGAAGCTGAAGAGTTTTCACGTCTTCCTATAAACCCGGTTAAAGATTCAAAAGGCAACCATTTGTTTGTAAGCATGGTATGGCCCGGAAGAACCGTAAAAATCCGTGTTTGGGAAGCAATGGTGGGGAAAGTACGGCTTGTACTTCTTGATACGGATTTTGATGATAATCTGCCGGAAGACAGAACAGTTACTCATTATCTGTATGGCGGAGATAATGAAAACAGGTTAAGACAGGAACTCATACTTGGCATAGGGGGTATTAGAGCTCTTGTAGATATGGGTTTGAAACCTGATATCTATCACAGCAATGAAGGACATTCTGCTTTTATCAGCCTTGAAAGACTCAGAGGCCTGATAAATGATCAGCATCTTACATTTAATCAGGCACTGGAAGCAGTAAGATCATCGACCCTGTTTACTACACATACACCTGTACCTGCAGGGCATGATGCATTTGAAGAGGACCTTCTTCGAAAGTATATTTCTCATTACCATAGCCGGTTAACGATCGCATGGGGCGAACTTATGGCTCTGGGTCAATGTGAAGGAGATTCTGATAAAAAATTCAACATGAGTTATCTCGCTACACGAATGTCGCAGGAAGTAAATGGTGTAAGTAAACTGCATGGCGAGGTTAGCCAGGGTATGTTTAATAAACTCTGGCCCGGGTATCTTAAAGAGGAACTTTTCATAGGCTATGTAACTAACGGGGTTCATCATCCTACATGGACTGCTCCTGAATGGAGAGAGGTTTACAGGGAATTGACCGGAAATACAAATTTTGACCAGACCGACAGAAGCCTCTGGGAAAAACTATATAATCTGGAGGATAAAAAGATTTATGAAGTAAAAACGAGTCTTAAAAAAAGCTTGTTTTCAAATATCAGGAAAAGACTCCAGTCAGATATGATTGAGAAGCATGTCAGCCCCCGGACTCTGCTAAATATCAGCGGTCATCTCAATGAAAAAACGCTGACTATAGGATTTGCGAGACGGTTTGCCACTTATAAAAGGGCATCCCTGCTCTTCCGTGACCTTGACAGGCTTGCACGCATTGTAAATAATCCGGAGAAACCTGTCCAGTTTATTTATGCTGGGAAAGCACATCCCAATGATGGCGGGGGTAAGGATCTGATAAAAAGGGTCTTTGAAATATCACAGATGCCGGAGTTTACCGGGAAAGTAATATTTCTGGAGAATTATGATATTGAGCTGGCAAAATACCTTACAAGGGGTGTCGACATCTGGCTTAATACACCTACCAGGCGACTGGAAGCCTCAGGAACCAGCGGTGAAAAAGCGGTTATGAATGGTACGATTCATTTCAGTGTTCTTGATGGATGGTGGGTCGAAGGATACCGGGCGTTTGCAGGCTGGGCTCTGCCAAAGAAAAGAACTTACGAAAGTCAGGAACTCCAGGATGATATTGATGCTGAAACTATATATAATATGCTTGAATATGAAATAGTTCCGGCCTATTATTCTTTTAATGACCAGGGTATACCTGTTGAGTGGGTAAGCCTTATCAAAAACACGATGGTAAAAATTGCTCCTGAATTTACCATGAAGAGGATGATTGATGATTATTATGAAAAATATTATTCTAAACTTTTTAAAAGGAATAAATATCTCATAGAAAATAACTTTGAGAAGGCAAAAGAAATGGCCGCATGGAAAAAAACCATGAAAGATGAGTGGGATAATATTGAAGTTTTAAATTATAGTTTTGAAAGGGCAAGAGAAAATGTATATCGTTCAGGTCATGATTACAGGGCAGAAATTGCACTTGATGTAAAGAAAATTCCGAAAGACAACGTTGGTGTGGAATTTATTGTCACTCATATGAGTAAAAGTGGTGAACATGAATTCGTTGCCAGTGAAGAGTTTAAATTAATAAGTTTCAAAAGCGGCAAATGCTTATACAGGGCTAGTCTTGTACCTGAAAAAGCAGGATCTTTTTTCTATGGAATACGCATCTACCCGAAACACAAAGATCTTCCTCACAAGCAGGATTTCTACCTTCTTCGCTGGATTGATTAAATATCAGTTGCCCGTCGAACCGGTTCTTTTTTAAATACAAGGGCTGTTCTTGCAGGCAGATACAGGTAAAGGTATAAAGGAGCATTAATAATGTTCCTTTCTGCTTTTCTTATTGAGAGATATATTGTTTTCCTGTCTATCCTGTTGAACCCGCCAAACGACGGGTCATCGGTATCAAGTACAATCCTGAATTTTCCGATAACCGGTATACCGTAATCAGTAAATGAAGTAGTCGGATGAAAGTTAAAAACAAATAGTAATTCCCCTCTCATATAAGCGATAACTTTATCGGCATTATTCTCATATATCCTGTTAACGGTAAGATCATCAAGTATTTTGAAGTCAGTATGAAGCTTAACCATTTTCCTGTCGAATTTTAGCAGGTTGAAGTATTTAAGATCTTTGTTTTCTGCAAGTTGCCATTGACGTCTGGCATACTTAAAGCTCCAGTTATTTCCTTCCCGTGGAAAGTCTATCCATTCCGGATGACCAAATTCATTACCCATAAAGTTCAGGTACCCCCCTCCTGAAGTGCTGAAGGTGATAAGCCTGATCATTTTATGCAATGCTATACCGCGGTCCACTACGATACTGTGATAGGATTTATTCATGCCTGAATACATTTCAGCATCTATCATCCTGAAAATAAGTGTCTTATCTCCAACGAGGGCTTGATCATGCGATTCGCAGTATGATACGATCTTTTCTTCAGGACGATGTTGAGTCAGTTCATAGAACAACTTTCCCATATCCCAGTTTTCATCCAATGTCTCCTTTACCAGTTTTATCCAGAAATCAGGAACTCCCATAGACAGCCTGAAATCGAAACCATACCCCATTTTTTCTGTATCAGAGGCTAATCCTGGCATCCCACTCATCTCCTCTGCAATGGTGAGCGCTTCCGGCTTAAATTTATGGATCAGTTTATTGGCAAGGAACAGATAGACCAGTGCGTCTTCATCCTGATTACCGTCGAAGTATTCATTATATGATGTAAAATTTTTTTCAAGTCCATGATCATAGTAAATCATGCTAGTAATTCCATCGAACCTGAATCCGTCAAATTTGTACTCTTCTAGCCAGTAACGACAGTTAGATAACAGGAAATGAATAACATTGTCCTTCCCATAGTCGAAACATAATGAATCCCATGCTATATGATTTCTTCTTTGATTTGAATGGAAATACTGACCCAATGACCCATCGAACAGACCTAATCCTTCATTTACATTTTTAACTGAATGAGAATGAACCAGGTCCATTATGACCCTCAGACCTGCGAGATGGGCCTTATCAACCAGTTCCTTCAGATCTTCCGGTGTTCCGAATCTTGATGAGGCTGCAAAAAAACTGGAGACATGATACCCGAACGATCCATAAAAAGGATGTTCCTGGATTGCCATCAGTTGTATAGTATTGTATCCTGATTTACTTATGACAGGGAGAATGTTTTCCGTAAATTCACTGTAAGTTCCAATTTTCTCTTGTGACGTAGCCATTCCTATATGGGCTTCATAGATCACAGGAGCAGGATAGGGGGGCGTAAAATAATTACAACTCCATTTATAGTTTTCCTTTGGTTGCCATACCTGCGCATTGAATATTTTAGTCTTATCATCCTGAACAACCCGGTTAGCATACGATGGAATTCGCTCTCCGCTTCCTCCTTCCCAGTGAACTGAAAGTTTGTACAGGTCTCCATGTTTAAGTGTACCTGGTGGCAGAAATATCTCCCAGTCTCCCATCGGATTAATCCTTTTCATCATGAATTCCTTCTTCTCTTTCCAATCAGTAAATACTCCGATAACAAAAATATTTTTTGCATTCGGTGCCCATTCCCTGAAGATCAAGGAATCATTATTACGGTGAAGCCCGTAGTAATAATGCCCCATAGCGAAATCACAAAGTGTACCGTTCCCGACCAGCAGCTTTTCCTTTAAAAGGCATTTCGCAATGCGTCTGTCAATGACTTCCGTAAAGGGGTTCAGCCATGGATCGGACTTATAGAAACTGGGTGTATTCATGATGAATGGCAATCTTTCTATAAAAATACGAAAACTAAATCATTTATTTGTTTCATTTCAATGGGCTTTATTAATTTTGCACTCATAATTTTATGGTATGATAATTCATGAAGGTTATGAAAACCTTAGTCTGATTGCTCCTGTTTCAACTCTTGGAATTTTTGACGGAGTTCATCGCGGACATATGGCTCTCCTTAATTGCCTCGTTTCACGCGCCGGAGAGAGTAAGGGTGAATCTGTGGTTATTACGTTTTCTCCGCATCCGAGGCTGGTGCTGGAAGAAAACAATATTAATCTCTCATTCCTGACAACTATGGAAGAGAAGAAGGTACTGCTCGAGAATGCAAAAGTTGACCATCTCATTGTAATAGAATTTAATAACCAGTTCAGTAAGATTCCGGCCTGTGATTTTATAAAAGATATACTCGTTGAAAAAATTGGCACAAAGCATCTTCTTATTGGATATAATCATCACTTCGGGAGAAGGGGTGAAGGGGATTTTAATACAATTAAGCGATGTTCAGAAGAGCTTGAGTTCAGGGTTGAACAGGTACAGGGTTATAATTCGGAAGAAGGAGCTATAAGCTCATCCTCAATACGTGAAGCTTTATTAAAAGGGAAGCTCGATGAGGCGAACAGGTGGCTTGGATATTCTTATTCTGTCAGTGGAACTGTTATTGAAGGACGGAAGATCGGGCGCACTATTGGATTTCCAACAGCAAATATTACCCCCGATTCTAAATATAAATTAATTCCCGCCAACGGAGTATATGCGGTTGAAGTTCAGCTTGATGACAAAGTCTATCCGGGAATACTTAGCATCGGCTCCAATCCAACGGTGAATGCAGATATCAGATTCAGGAGTATTGAAGTTCATATTTTAAACTTTGATAAGGACATTTATGGACGAAAAATTTCTGTTATTTTCAGGAAAAGACTGAGGGATGAGAAAAAATTTGACAATTTAAAACAGTTGACAGAGCAAATGGCTAACGATAAACAAGATACACTGCGATTCTTAACCTGAAAAATAACAAATGTTTTTATTAACTTTGACCTCTCAAAAAAATCTGAATTATGAATGCAACTTTAAATACAATGCAATACCAGGTAAAAGATATTACGCTTGCTGACTTTGGCAGAAAAGAGATAGAAATTGCAGAGAAAGAGATGCCGGGATTACTGGCAATAAGAAAGAAATACTCTTCTGAGAAACCTTTAAAAGGTGCACGGATAACAGGTTCGTTGCATATGACAATTCAGACTGCTGTGCTTATTGAGACTCTAGCTGAACTTGGCGCTGAGGTAAGGTGGGCCAGCTGTAATATTTTCTCAACACAGGATCATGCAGCCTCTGCAATAGCTGCGAGAGGTATACCGGTTTTTGCCTGGAAAGGGGAAACACTGGAAGAATATTGGTGGTGTACCGCACAGGCACTTTCATTCCCCGGAGGAAAAGGTCCTAACCTTTTGGTAGATGACGGGGGTGATGCATCTCTGATGGTTCACCTTGGATATAAAGCTGAAAAGACACCTGAAATACTTAACAGGAAGCCTGAGAACAGGGAAGAAGCAATTATCCTCTCTACTCTTAAAGATATTCTTGCTAAAGAACCAGGAAGATGGCACCGTACCGTGAGTGAACTTAAGGGAATATCGGAAGAAACCACAACGGGTGTTCACCGGTTATACCAGATGATGGAAAATGGCGAATTGCTTGTACCGGCAATTAATGTTAATGATTCTGTCACAAAATCAAAATTCGATAATCTGTACGGATGTCGTGAGTCGCTTGCAGACGGCATAAAAAGAGCAACTGATGTTATGCTTGCAGGAAAAGTAGTGGTTATTTGCGGCTACGGTGATGTGGGAAAGGGTTGTGCCAGATCGATGAAATCTTACGGATCAAGGGTTATAGTTACAGAAATTGACCCGATTTGTGCTTTGCAGGCATCAATGGAAGGTTTTGAAGTTAAAACAGTTGATGACACGCTTAATGAGGGGAATATCTTTGTAACAGCTACAGGCAACAAAGATATTATTACACTTGATCATATGTTGAAAATGAAGGATCAGTCAATCGTTTGTAACATAGGGCATTTTGATAACGAAATACAGGTTGACAGTCTGAATGAACTCAAGGGAATTGTAAAAATTAATATTAAGCCACAGGTGGATAAATATCTTTTCCCCGACGGACATGCAATTTTTATTCTTGCTGAAGGTAGACTGGTCAATCTTGGTTGTGCAACTGGCCATCCTTCATTTGTTATGAGCAACTCTTTTAGTAATCAGACACTTGCACAGATCGACCTCTGGAAAAACAAATATGAAATAGGTGTTTACAGGCTTCCCAAATATCTCGATGAGGAAGTTGCACGATTGCACCTCGATCAGCTGGGAGTAAAACTCACAAAACTTACAAAGGAACAATCTGATTATATCGGAGTACCTGAGAAAGGGCCTTACAAACCTAATCATTACAGGTATTAAGGTTTTTTCAGTTCCATACAGTAACATAGTTACCCTGAATCCTCGTTTTGTAGTTTTTTAAAGGATATCTGCCTACACCGGAAGCAGGTGTGCCACCCACAGTGAGTCCATATTTAGTTCCGCATTTTGGACAGATAGCTATCGTGGAATTTGTTGGGTCAATGTTTACCTTTATACTAAGGCTATTAACAACGTAATCGTGAGGACATGTACGGTCGTAGGCGTAAAACTCCTCGTCTCCACTACATATAATAATACCATTGCCATCATATCCTGCAGCACCCAGCCCCCAGTTATTTGTGCTGGAACCAACTACAACTGAACCTCCAAATCCAATGAGGCTGACAAACTCAGGGTCATTCAGGTCGAGAGTAAAATTCACGTAAGTATTGGGGATTACGTCGTTCTTTTTATTACATGAACCTAAAGTGATGGCAATTGCCATTGTAATTAAAAAAAGTCTTATTTTTGAATCTGAAGCCATCAGGGAATAATTAATATTGCAAAATTACTATTACCACCGGAAATTTAACGGAATTGAGAATTATTTATTGTAATATCTGAGAATGAATAATATATCATTGAAAAAGTTTTTTCTTTTTATTTTTCTTTTATCATTGTTAATCGGATCGTGTAACGCTCAGATATTTCATAAGAATCCTGAGAAACAATTATTCAGTAAAACACTTGGAAAAAAGAAAGAGCCAAAAGTTAAAGAACCGAGGACTGTACTCAAAGCTAAGAGGAAACAGGAGTCAAATGATCGTAAGCTTAAAAAAGATTATGAGAAAACTGTGAGGCGATCCCAAAAAAGAACTATAGATATCCAAACGCCTGAAGTACAGTCACGTATGAAACAAAACGAAAAAGATTATACAAAACGGGATAAGGAAAAAAGGGAAAAAGTAAAGGCAAGTACGAAGAGAGCGGGGAAAAAATATAAAGAATGATTAAACCTGAAGATAAATACTTGTAAAACACCTGTTCACAAGATTATTATTTGTAATTAATTAAAAAAAATTATATATTTGTTGTTGAAGAGTTCCGGTGACCCCGGAATTCTTCTTATTTTTTTAATATAATAGAGAAAAATGTCAGAGGTTATATATGTGACTGTAGAAGGTCTTCAGAAACTGAAAGAGGAGCTCGACCAATTAAGGAATGTTGAGAGACCTTCAATATCCAGGCAGATAGCTGATGCAAGGGATAAGGGAGACCTTTCAGAAAATGCCGAGTATGCTGCTGCCAAAGAGGCACAGGGTATGCTTGAGTTAAGAATATCCAAACTCGAGGATATCGTTGCTCGTTCAAGAATTCTTGACGAATCAAAAATTGATATCTCATCTGTTAGATTACTTAACAGGGTAAAGATCAGGAATAAAACAAATAATTCGGTAATGGAATACCTGATTGTTCCTGAAAGTGAAGCAAATTTTAAAATGGGTAAGATTGCTGTCAGTTCTCCTATTGCCCAGGGTCTTATCGGGAAAAAAGTAGGTGATATAGTTCAGATAAAAGTACCTTCAGGAACTATTCCATTTGAAATAATTTCTATTTCGATTTAACAAATCATTTCATAAGCCACTATGGCCACAATTTTTACTAAAATCATTAAGGGGGAGATTCCTTGCTATAAGATCGCCGAGAATGACGATTATTTTGCATTTCTCGACATCAACCCTTTAAGAGCGGGACACACGCTGGTTGTTCCCAAAAGGGAGACAGATTATATTTTTGATCTGGAAGATGTTTATTTAGCAGGAATGATTATTTTTTCAAAGAAAATTGCTGTGGCAATTAAAAATGTGATTCCCTGCAACCGCATCGGGGTCGCCATCCTGGGTCTTGAAGTACCTCACGCCCATATACACCTGGTCCCAATGGATACAATGGAAGATTTTAACTTCAAAAATCCTAAGCTTAAGTTTACAGCTGAGGAATTTAAAGATATTGCCTTCAAGATAAGCCGGAAGGTCATTCTTTAAAGGTAGGATTGAACTCGCTGCATGAGTTACATATATGATTTATGGGACGATTTTATCAGTCTGCTCTTTCCCAGGCTGTGCTATGCCTGTGGTAGCCACCTTATGAGGAATGAAAGCCTTATATGTACAGAATGTTATGTAGTTATTCCGCGAACTAATTATCATTATGAAAAGGATAATCCTGTTGCGCAGCTCTTTTGGGGAAGATGTATGATTGAGAAGGCAGCAGCTTTTTCATATTATAATAAAGGCAGTCGTATCAGGAATCTGATTCATAATCTGAAGTACAAGGGAATCAGGGAGATAGGTTATGAACTGGGCAGAATATATGGTTTATCGCTTGAAGCATCAGGTTTTACGAAGGATATTGATCTGATAATACCGGTACCGCTTCATCCTGCGAAAAAACGGATTCGCGGTTTCAATCAGAGTGAAATTATTTCAATGGGAATTGCCGATGTGGCCCAATTGCCGGTTGATATAAAATCCCTTGCAAGAATAATAGTTTCAGCAACACAGACGAAACGGTCGCGGTACGAAAGATGGACAAATGTTGAGGGTATTTTCCAGGTTATTGATCCTCAAACAATAATGGGGAAGCATGTTTTACTTGTTGATGACGTCATCACTACAGGATCGACTATTGAATCGTGTACAAATGAACTTCTTAAGATTGAAGGGGTAAAAGTAAGTGTAGTGGCACTGGCATTTGCAGTAGTATAACCGGTTTATTCCCCCTTCTTTTTTACTCTTTTGGGATTTTTATTCATGAAATCTTTCCAGCTGTTGTAGGCTTTTTCCTGCGTTGGATTATTTGTCTGGTAAAAATGGCAAAGAGCAGCAGCAAGGCCATCGGTGGCATCCAGTTTTATTTCTGTCAGATTGAATTTCAGTATGTTCATCAACATTGCAGCTACCTGCTCCTTTGATGCTGCACCCTGACCGGTAATTGACATTTTGATCTTCCTGGGGGCATATTCAAATATTGGCAGTGAGCGGGTAAGTGCTGCCGCAATGGCAGCGCCCTGTGCTCTGCCAAGTTTTAGCATCGACTGAACATTTTTGCCATAGAAAGGAGCCTCTATCGCCAGTTCATCGGGATGATATTCATCGATAATACCGATAGTTCTCTCAAAAATGTGTTTCAATTTGAGGTAGGGATCATCGTACTTTGAAAGATCAATCGATCCGATAGTTATAAGCTCGGGGATTGTGCCGGAAGTTTTTATAACTCCATACCCGGTGATACTCGTACCAGGATCGATACCCAGAATTATCCTCTCCTTTGGTTTAACTTTCAATTTTTTTATCTGTTGATAATATCTTTTTTAATTATATATGCATTATTATTCTTTAAAGGCTTTTCAGAAAACATAACGCGTACTGAAGGTTGTTTAATCATTAATTCTTTTGATGAAACGTTGCCGTGCTCAAGATAATAAATCGATTCCTTAAGGCATCCTTCATTTCTGTCACTCCAGTCATGAGTAATATCATCTGGGACATATTTATCAGGTACAAAACCTTTATAAAAATCACCTTGACCTGCAGAGTTAACCAATGAGAAAGATATTGGCCAAAACACATAAGCAGTTTGAGTATTGGGATATGGAAATCCAACCATTCCAACGGGTTTTCCATTAGTTGTATCACCGATGGTTTTCAAATCAAAACTGGGCTTTAGTCCGTTGATAAAATCTTCACTTGCAGAGGCTGTTCCTCTCGTTGTGATGACAACTAATCTTGATATACTAAGTGGCGATGGTACTGAATTAAAATTAAAAGATTGGTTTGATGCAGAATTTTTGTCATTAAATGTCAGCGTAAGAAAGGTAGAATTAAATTTTGCGGCCCCTGCAACATAACTTGCCATATTTGTAAGTACACTTAGATCGCCGCCTCCATTATACCTTAAATCTACAATAAGATCTTTAATATTATTCTGACCAAAATATGTAAATGCATTTAACAATTCCTGGTTTGATGGAGGAATGAACTCGTCAAATACAAGATGCCCTGTAATTCCCGATTTCAGATGCAAAGTATCTGCAACAATAACGGTATTTAATGTAAAAGATGCCTTTGTTGAAGTAATTGTTGAATCTTTCCCTTGTGGAGTCTGAAAAAGAAAGGTATTGGTTACGCTTGCGGAAGAAGCACCAATCAGATTGTTATACGCGGTGGCATCATTTGCAATAAATATTGGAGCCAGATCAGTGCCATTAAGCTTTTTCACTATCCATCCCCTTCGGACTCCTTTAGCATACAATGGAGAATTATAGTAAATCTGTGCAATTCGTACCTGATTGGTCGGATCAAGACCCATGCTTATTCCATGACCGACGAAGGTGCCATTATTCTGGTCTACATACTGAGTATAGGTTTGCACAAAACTCCATCTGTCAAGAGTCTTATATTCCATTGCATCCAAAAGAGTATAAGGGTCTTTGTAATCTGTTTTAACGACAACTGGCATTAACTTATACCAGAAATAATATTGATTCATTATAGAATAAAGAGTATCCCTTGCCTGTTCATCCACTGTCGGAGTAGTTACTGTCGGAGCAACATCTTTTTTACAGGAATTCAATCCTAGAATTGCGAAAGAGAGTAGAATAATAAGCTTTTTCATATTTCTGATGATATAATATATTGGATATAACAATTAAACCATGATTTTTGATCGCCTGTTTTGAATAAAGATTCCTGAAATGATAAATACTAACCCCAAAGGTGTGGTATAATAAACGGGTTCATGAAGAATATAGTGTACAAAAATTAGAGAAAGAAAAGGAGCCAGGTAAACCAGGTTACTTACTTTAGCTGTGGTAGAAGACATTTGAAGCGCTTTCAACCAGAAAAAGAAGGTTATTCCCATCTCAAAGATACCAACATAGACTGATGCTGCTACTCCCTTTAATCCTGTTTCAAATTGCAATTTTCCAGTAACAATCATTGTAATTACCAGGTAGATTGAACCAAAAACAAAGTTAAGAAGAAGCTTAACTCCTTCATCCCTTTTATCTTTCACATTAAGGATAAAATAGAACGCCCAGAATACTGAACTTCCTGTAGCGAGAATTACACCTGTAAGATCTGAATGACCAGGTTTGAAAAGCCTGCCCTGGGAAGATATGACATAGACTCCTACAAAGCTTATTAGCAGAGCGATAAAACTTTTTATTTCAATTCTTTGTCCGAGTATGGGAACCGAAAGGAAGACAAGTATTATCGGCCATATCATATTAAGCGGCTGGGCTACCTGAGCAGGAAGCAATTGGTATGCTTTAAGAAGAATAAGATAATAGAGAAAGGGATTTATGAGCCCGAGAATCGCAGAGTGTAAAAGATCTTCCCGCGAAGTTATTCTGATAAGATGAGTTTTTTTCCTGGCTAAGACAATAATAAACAATACTATTGTTGAGGTAAGAGACGCAATTGTAAGCATCGGAAGAATGTCAAGTTCACCAAGGCTGATTTTAAATGCAGTCGGGACTGTTGACCAGAACAAAATAGCCAAGCCGGCATAAATGTAAGACTGACGAGTTTTTTCCATAATATTTTTGAAGTAAGAACAACGAACATTCGAATGCTGAATGCAGAAATTTTTACTTCTTAATTCACCTTTCGTTTGTTCTTCATTCTTCCTTCTGTTAAAGCATATTGGAGCCAACTAAAGAATGAAGAAGTCGCCATTTATTTTAATTAATCATCTCAAATCCCGTATAAGGGATCAGCACCTTAGGTATCTTAATACCTGATTCGGTCTGGTTATTTTCAAGTATTGCGGCAACGATTCTGGGCAGAGCCAGGGCACTGCCATTAAGTGTATGCACGAGGCGGGTTTGTTTATCTCCTTTTTCTTTAAACCTGCATTTTAACCTGTTAGCCTGAAATGATTCAAAATTCGATACGGAACTCACTTCAAGCCAGCGCTTCTGTGCGGCTGACCAGACTTCAAAATCGTATGTGAGAGCAGAGGTAAATGACATATCACCGCCACATAGCCTGAGTATACGATATGGAAGTCTCAGTTTGATAATTAATCCCTCAACATATTTTACCATCTCGTTAAGACATTTATATGAGTGATCTGGGTGTGCAATCTGAACTATTTCAACTTTATCAAACTGGTGTAAACGGTTTAGTCCTCTTACATCAGCTCCCCACGAACCGGCCTCCCTTCTGAAGCAGGGTGTATATGCAATATTTTTAATAGGGAGCTTATCTGCATTAAGTATAATATTCCTATAGATATTTGTAACCGGAACCTCAGCTGTTGGAATAAGGTAAAAATTATCAAGAGTAGCATGGTACATTTGTCCCTCTTTATCTGGTAACTGTCCAGTACCGAAACCGGACTCTTCATTAACCATTATGGGAGGCATCATTTCCGTATAACCTGCCTTCTCACCTTCATCAAGGAAGAATCTTATCAAGGCTCTTTGCAACTTTGCACCTTTCCCTTTATATACGGGAAATCCTGCTCCCGTAAGCTTAATACCAAGGTCAAAATCAATGATATCATATTTTTTAATAAGGTCCCAATGAGGAAGAGCTGATTCAGAAATATGAATCTTAACCTTGTGCTCTTTGACCTTTACATTGTTATTGGCTCCATAACCTTTTGGAACTGTCTCATGAGGCAGGTTTGGGAGCTTAATAATTTCAGTTCTTAGGTTATTTTCAATTGGGATAAGTTTATCTGAAAGGGATTTTATTTTTACTTTTAATGAAGATGTTTTTTTCTTAGCTTTTTCAGCCTCTTTTAGTTTGCCGTCTTTTAAAAGGATTCCGATTTCTTTTGAAACCCTGTTCATTTCCCCCTGCAACAACTCAGTTTTAGATTGTATTTTACGGAGCGAGGAGTCGAGTAGAAGAATTTTTTTGACTATTGATTTGGCTTCAAAGTTTTTAATTTTCAGCCTTTTAATAATAAATTCTTTCTGTTCGCGGATAAGGTTTATTGTTAACATATTCAGTTATGAATTAATAAAAAAAGCAGGCTAAGTCGCCTGCTGTAAAAATATCAAAAAACTCCCGATAATACTTTCCTGTAATAGAAAAGAATTTCGGGAGGCTGATTCTTTTAAGATAATAGCTTACTCTGTAACCGGTTTAACCGATACATAAGTCTTGTTATCTTTTTTCCTTTTGAACTCAACTTCTCCGTCGGTGAGTGCAAAAAGTGTGTGGTCTTTTCCGAGGCCAACATTGATGCCCGGATTATGCTTAGTCCCTCTCTGGCGAACAATAATGTTGCCTGCCTTGGCTACTTGGCCGCCGAAGAGCTTCACTCCCAATCGTTTACTCTCAGAATCGCGACCGTTACGTGAACTACCTGCTCCTTTCTTATGTGCCATAATTCTATATTTTTATTTGCTTAAACTTTCAATTAACTATTCTTTGCCTTTTTTGGTTTTCTTTGCAGCAGGCTTTTTCTCAGCTGGTTTTTTCTCTGCAACTTTTTTCGCAGCAGTTTTCTTTATAGGTGCTTCTTCTTTTTTTGCGGCCGGTTTTTTAGCAGCTTTCTTCTCCTTGTCAGTTTTTTCAGCAACGCTAACATCAGCTACTTTTGCTTCGGCTTTTTTCGGAGCTTCTTTTTTCGGTGAACCAATACCATTTATACTGATGATTTCAACCTGAGTAAAATTCTGACGGTGTCCGTTTTTAACCCTGTAACCCTTTTTCCTCTTCTTCTTGAATACAATTACCTTATCACCTCTCACCCCATTGTCGAGAATCTTTCCTCCGACAAGTGCGTCTTTAATTGTGGGTTCTCCGATGGTTATTTTACCTTCGTCCTCAATTAAAAGAACCTTGTCAAATTCAACTTCTTTTCCCTCTTCAAATTCGAGCCTGTGAACAAAAATCTTTTTGCCATTCTCAACTTTAAACTGCTGGCCTGCAATTTCTACGATTGCGTACATCTTATCTTTTTTTTACGTTACTCCGTGAGGCGTATATAATCATCCGATTGTATAACTTTCAGTTGCCCCTGCGGATTTATCCAAAATTGGACTGCAAAGATATAAAAATTAGATTATTTACAAACCAATACTGCTAATTTTTTATTGTCGGATAATGATCAGAGATCATATAGTCTGAACTCCATTATTTTCTGATGATGAATAAACATAGAGGTGGATTTTATTGTAAGGATGTTGATAAAAAATAATATTCTCAATCCAAGTGTTAGTGGTAATATCTTTATATTTGTCAGATACAACAAAAAACCGATTATTCCTTTAGCGCATAAACAATTGATATGAAGAGAGTAAAGCTAAAAGTAATGGGTATATCATACAGTCAGACTCAATCCGGAGCTTATGCGCTTATATTGATCGAAGAAAACGGAGAGAGAAGGATTCCTATTATAATCGGGGGCTTTGAAGCACAGGCAATTGTAATAAAACTTGAGAATTTAGATCCTCCCCGNNTTCTTCTCAAAGCTTGTTTGTAATAATGGAGAAAAGGAATATTCAATTGACAGCAGAACATCCGATGCTGTGGCAATAGCTTTGAGATTCGGCTGTCCGATATTTATTACCGAAGAAATCCTTAAGAAAGCGGGGATAACAGTTAATCCCACTGATAGTGAGATGTCTTCAGTAAATGAAGTTGAAAATTTCTTCAATCCTGAAAAAACCAAATATGACACCTATTCTGATGAAGAGCTCTATAAAATGATTGATGAGGCCATCAAGACTGAAGATTATGAACGTGCCGCAACTGTAAGGGATGAGATCGAGAAAAGAAAGAAAAAAAAGAGATAATCCATTCTGCATTATTTTGGAATAAATAATCATAAACTTATTATAATGAAAAGAACATTAGTATTGGCTCTTTTATTTGTGATTACCGGATATTATGCTGTTGCAAAAGAGTATAAGGTCACTTCTCCCGATAATAAAATTTCAGTGACTGTTAATATTGGCACCGATATAAAATGGTCCGCTACCTGTGAAGGCAAAGAGATAATAAACAATTCGAAAATTGCAATGATCCTTGCAAATGGGAAGGTTCTGGGAGAAAATGAAAAAGTGAAAAAAGCAGCAATCAGCCAGTTGAATGATATCATCAGACCGGTTGTTGCAAACAAAAGATCAGAGATTATAGATAACTGCAATATCCTGACAATCTCTTTCAATTCAGGTTTTTCTCTTCAGTTCAGAGCCTACAACGATGGTGTCGCGTACAGATTTGAAACTTCGTTGAAAGAAGATATTACTGTAAAAAATGAAATCTCCGAATTTGTTTTTCCGGCAGGATCTCATTCATGGTATCCTCTGGAAACCAGTTTTATGTCGCATAACGAAAGGATATTTATCTATTCATCTCTCGACACAATTTCCAATAAACATCTTGCCAGCCTGCCAACCCTTTTCCAGGTAAATGGTGTTGATGTTCTTGTTACTGAATCTGATATTGAGGATTACCCGGGTATGTGGCTCGTTGGTGCAGGATCAGGTAAAATTTCAGGGATATGGTCAAAATATCCTGAAACAGAAAAGCTTACCAGTGACCGTGACCTGTTTGTTACAAGTACTAAAGACTATATTGCAAAGACAAAAGGGACACGTACATTCCCGTGGAGAGTATTTGTTATCGCTCAAAATGATGTTAAATTAATTGAGAGCGACCTTGTATTTAAACTTGTCCCGCCAAATAAGATAGAAGACACAAAATGGATTAAACCAGGGCATGTAGCCTGGGACTGGTGGAATGCGAACAATTTGTATGGTGTCGATTTCAGGGCAGGTATTAACAACGATACATATAAATATTATATTGATTTTGCTTCAAAAAACAGGATCGAATATATAATTCTCGATGAGGGCTGGTATAAATCAGGTACAGTTCTTGAATCAGTCCCCGAAATTAATATCCCCGAATTATGCAAATATGCTGAAAGTAAGCATGTCGGGATAATATTATGGGTTGTCTGGAAGACTTTCTGGGACAAGATTGATGAGGCTGTTGCATTGTATGAAAAATGGGGAGTTAAAGGTGTTAAGGTAGATTTTATGCAGAGGGATGATCAGAAGGTTGTCAATTTTTACCTTGAAGCTGCAAGGAAAACTGCAGAGCATCATCTTATTATTGACTTCCATGGGGCATATAAGCCTGACGGTCTTGGACGTACATGGCCAAATGCTCTCACACGCGAAGGGGTGAAGGGAATGGAGAATGATAAATGGAGCAATGATATTAATCCTGACCATGATGTGACAATTCCTTTTACAAGAATGGTAGCGGGTCCGATGGATTATACCCCGGGGGCCATGGTAAATATGGACAAGGCTAATTTTACTCCAAATTTTACTCGTCCGGAGAGCCAGGGGACAAGAGCACATCAGGTAGCATTATATATTATTTATGAAAGTCCTTTGCAGATGCTGGCAGATAGTCCTTCAAACTATATGAAAGANNACCGATTTTATAGTGAATATACCTGTTGTATGGGATGATATTATTGGAATTGATGGTAAAGTAGGTGATTATTTATTGCTGGCCAGAAGATCAGGGAAAGATTGGTTTGTTGGCGCGATTACAGACTGGACCAGTCGCGATATGGATCTTGACCTCTCATTTCTCCCTGCCGGGAAATACTTTATGGATATATTTCAGGATGGCATTAATGCCGACAGATATGCAGGCGATTATAAACATCTGAAGACTAACATAAAATCGGGTGCTAAGATGAAAATTCATCTTGCTCCGGGTGGAGGATGGGCAGCCAGAATTACACCCGAATAACAAATTTAAGTAACTGGAATGAGGCAATATCTTGATCTGCTTGATCATGTATTAAAAACCGGAATTGAAAAGAAGGACAGGACCGGTACCGGAACAATAAGCGTATTTGGTTATCAGATGAGATTTAACCTTGAAGAAGACTTTCCTCTTCTTACAACCAAAAAGCTCCATCTCAAGTCTATTATTCATGAATTACTCTGGTTTATTTCAGGAGATACAAATACTAAATACCTGAACGATAATGGAGTAAAGATTTGGAACGAGTGGGCTGATAAGGATGGAAACCTCGGACCGGTGTATGGATACCAGTGGCGTTCATGGCCTACTGAAGGTGGGGAAAAGATTGATCAGCTGGCAAGCGTTATCAGTTCAATTAAGAAATCGCCTGACTCGCGCAGACATATTATAAGCGCCTGGAACGTTGGTGAATTAGATAAAATGGCTCTTCCTCCGTGTCATATTTTATTCCAGTTCTATGTTGCAGGCGGCAGGTTATCGTGTCAGCTTTACCAGAGGAGTGCCGACATTTTTCTCGGGGTACCGTTTAATATTGCATCATATGCCCTGCTGACACTTATGGTAGCACAGATAACCGGTCTTAAACCAGGGGATTTCGTTCATACGCTTGGTGATGCCCATATTTACCTTAACCATATTGATCAGGTAAAACTTCAGCTCACGAGGGAACCATATAAGCTGCCTCAAATGTCAATTAATCCTGAAGTAACTGATATCTTCAAGTTTAGATACGATGATTTCACTCTATCAAATTATGTTTCACATCCTCATATTAAAGGTGATATTTCAGTATAATATTTAATGTATGATCTCAATTATTGTTGCTGTTTCTGAAGATTGGGGAATTGGAAAGGGTAATGAGCTTTTATGGCACATTTCCGAAGATCTTAAGAGATTTAAAAGGCTGACATCAGGAAACACGGTTATTATGGGGAAAAAAACCTGGGAGTCATTACCACGGAGGCCACTACCCGGACGGGAAAATATTGTTCTCACAGATGACCCGCAGGAATCCATCGAAAATTGTGTTACTGCATATTCTATTGATGACGCACTAAGCAAATGTGGGCCAGACGGAGAAATATTTATTATTGGAGGAGGGAGCATATACGGTCAGTTCATGCCAGTTGCGGACCGTCTGTTTATAACTCATGTTCATAAAAAGGCATCCGCCGACGTCTATTTTCCTGAGATTGACCCTGATATTTGGGAAGTTACCGAAGAGGAGGAGTTTAAAGCCAGCGACAACAATAGTATCCCGTATACATATACTATATACGAAAGAAAAAACAGAATTAGTTTATAATTTATGGAACCCCTCCGGGGTTCGGTTCTCATTCAGCCTCTCAGGTCTATTATTGATGAAACCGCTCCNNNGGTTTATTAAATGAAAATTGGTTTTTTTGTTTTATTTTTGTTGAAACGGTTCGGCGATTTGTCTCATAAATATTGTTCATCCCATAAGAACCGCGGAGCGGTTTCATTAATAATAGGAATATTGATTTAGTTTATAAATTTGAACCCCGGAGGGGTTCCATCATTTCGAAATTTTTATGATTATGATGCCTTCAGTATCTTAAGGTTAATTCTTTCAAGCTTCCGGTTAGCGTAGTCGATTGTTATTTCCAGCTCATTTGTATCGACTGATGGCATTTCGAACATTGCATCAAGCATGATGGTCTCGCATATTGATCTCAACCCGCGGGCTCCAAGTTTGAATTCAATGGCTTTATCTACAATATACTCGAGCACTCCTTCTGCAAAAGTGAGTTCAATATTGTCCATTCGGAACAGTTTGATATACTGTTTCACTAATGCGTTTTTTGGTTCCGTAAGTATTGCTCTGAGAGCCTCTCTGTCCAGAGGATTGAGATGTGTAAGCACAGGCAACCTACCGATTATTTCAGGTATAAGCCCGTATGATCTGAGATCCTGTGGTGCAATATATTGAAGCAGATTGTCTTTATCCACTTTTTCACGGATTTTCGAAGCGCCGAAACCAACGATCTGGGTATTGAGTCGTTGTGCAATTTTCTTATCAATACCTTCAAAAGCTCCTCCACAGATGAAAAGAATGTTTTTTGTATCCACAGGGATCATTTTCTGTTCAGGATGTTTTCGTCCGCCCTGTGGCGGTACATTTACTATTGAGCCTTCAAGTAATTTCAAAAGTCCCTGCTGAACCCCTTCACCTGATACATCACGGGTTATGGAAGGATTGTCTCCTTTTCGAGCAATTTTGTCGATTTCATCGATAAAAACTATGCCTTTCTCGGCTGCTTTAACGTCATAATCAGCATTTTGCAGCAGCCTGGTAAGAAGACTTTCAATATCTTCGCCAACGTAACCTGCCTCAGTCAGTACTGTTGCATCAACAATGGTAAATGGAACATGCAGCATTTTTGCAACAGTCCTGGCAAGAAGTGTTTTCCCCGTACCAGTCTCACCAACAAGGATAATGTTTGATTTCTCTATTTCAATATCTTCAGTATCAGGCTTTTGCATCAGCCTTTTGTAGTGGTTGTAGACTGCCACAGCGATAATCTTCTTGGCCATATCCTGACCAATTACGTACTGGTCGAGAAAATTCTTAATTTCAGCCGGTTTAAGAAGGTTTATAGTCTCAAACGGTACATTCTTTTTACTGCCAAGCTCTTCGTTCATTATGCTGTGAGCCTGTTCAATACAGTGGTCACAAATATGGCCCTCGAGACCCGCAATAAGCATATTGGCCTCTTTCTTGGTTCTGCCGCAAAATGAACATTTATCCATTGTACACTATTTTTGATTTTTCTGCAAAATCTCATCGATCATCCCATAGTCTTTAGCTTCCTGAGATGTCATCCAATAATCTCTGTCAGAATCTTTTTCAACTTTTTCAATAGGATTTCCTGTATGAAGCGCAATTATCTCGTAAAGTTCTTTCTTAAGTTTTACGATTTCACGAACAGTGATTTCAATATCTGAAGCCTGTCCTTCCGCTCCACCCATCGGTTGATGGATCATAATCCTTGAATGCTTGAGAGCAGATCTTTTTCCTTTTTTGCCGGCAGTAAGGAGAACTGCACCCATAGAAGCTGCCATTCCGGTACAAATAGTGGCTATGTCAGCGGAAATGTACTGCATTGTATCGTAGATCCCCAGTCCTGCATTGACTGATCCGCCAGGAGTGTTGAAGTATATCTGGATATCTTTTCCGGGATCTGCTGAATCGAGATAGAGTAACTGTGCCTGTATAATATTGGCTACATAATCATCAATAGGTAAGCCAAGAAAAATTATCCTGTCCATCATAAGACGGGAAAAGACATCCATTGATGCCACATTTAACTGTCTCTCTTCAATAATAGTAGGGGATATATAGCTTCCATAAATGGAAGTGTACTTGTGCAGACTCAGACTACTGACTCCGCGTTTGCTTTTAGCATACTTTCCAAAATCATCAAGGATACTCATATTTTCAGCATTAAGAATTAACATGCAAAGATAATGAAATAAAAATAAATCATCGCAAAGCGTTGATTACTATTCAAAAAGCTTATTAAATTCTTCGATTGTAACACTCTTGTTCTCAATCTTTACAAGTTCCTTTATAAGCAAAAGAACCTTCTCATCAAGTATCTTATCGGCAATTCTTTTTGCATCATCTTCTCTTTTCAGAGTCTCTTTTGCATAATTAGCAATCTGTTCGTTGGCTGCATAGAAAAGGCCATATTGCTGGAACTGATATCTGGTTATGTTTTCAGCCTCTTTCTGCAATTCTTCCTCACTTATTTTTACATCATTTTCGTGTGCTACTTTGTTTCGTATCAGTTGCCATTTAAGGTCCTTCCTGAAACTGTCAAATTCTTTCTCTATCTGTTCCACAGTGGATTTTTCATTGACTCTGATAAGCCATCTTTTCAGGAACTCCTCGGGAAGCTGGAAATCGGTTTTTTCCATTGTCATGTTTTTAATATCCATCATAAGCCTAAAATCGCTCTCACGTTTCAGGTTAACTGTGATCTCTTCTTCAATCTTTTTCACGAATTCCTCTTCCGAGTTCACGACTCCTTCGCCAAAGATCCTGTCGAAAAGCTCTTTTCCCATTTCAGCAGGATAAAAGCGGCTTATTTCATTAACTGTAAATCTGTAATTTGCTCCAAGCTCTGCAACCTCTTCCTTTTTCTTGTGCAATATCCCGGCTATTTCAGTATCGTTTGGAAATGCTTTTTTCAGGTCGAAATCAATAGAATCGCTGATATTTTTCCCGATAAACTCTTTTTTTATTTTTTTATCTTTAATAATGTCAATGCCGAGTGAAGTTTCTTCAACTGAAGGACCTTCAGGTATCACGTTGCCATTATCATCAATAGCTTCAATTTTCCCTTTAACTACATCTTTTTCTTCAGTCTGGTCAACTTTTTTTAATTCACCATACCGTCGTGTATAGTTCTCGAGATACTCACTCCTCATCTTTTCATCTACGATGATTTCATACTGGTTGATTTTATTTTTTTTCGACAGTTTCAGTTCAACTGCCGGTGTCAGTCCGAGTTCAAATGAAAAGGTAAAATCCTGCTGGGTATCGAAATCAATTTTTTCCTGTTCATCGGCTTTTGGAAGCGGATCCCCAAGAATTTCCAGTTTTTCGTCAGCAATATATTTCTGAATGTTTTCCGTAACAACCTTATTTATTTCGTCAATCTGGACTGCTCTGCCGTACATTTTCTTTACAAGTCCTATTGGAACCATTCCTGGGCGGAATCCTTTTATTGTTGCTTTCTTCCTGTAATCTTTCAAAACTGTTTCAACCTTATCTTCATAATCGGTTTTCTCGATCTTAACCTTTAAAACAGCATTCAGATCGTCGATGTTTTCTTTAGTAATATTCATTTTAATTGTTGTTTATTGCCTGGTTAAAAAAACCGCCAAAACGCACTTTTAAAGAGGTTACGGGCGGCTTGACACTTTTGTGCGGATGAAGGGACTCGAACCCCCACGTCACGAAGACACAAGATCCTAAGTCTTGCTCGGCTACCAATTACGACACATCCGCGGTAAAATTCCCCGCAAAAGTATAATAATTTATTATGAAAACAAATTGATTAGGTTACCTGCGCAGTTCAAAGTTCTTCCCGAGATATACTTTTCTTACATGCTCATCATCTGCCAATTGCGCTGATGTGCCTGATTTAAGGATGCGGCCCTCGAAAAGAAGGTATGCACGATCGGTGATTGAAAGGGTTTCGTGAACATTATGATCGGTTATAAGAATACCTATATTTTTTTCCCTTAGTTTTGATATAATCTCCTGGATATCTTCAACAGCAATCGGATCAACACCTGCAAAAGGTTC
>PLNF01000074.1 GCA_003141715.1 Bacteroidales bacterium
TTTTCAGAGGGGACTCAATATTTGAAATTCAATTATTTATAAATCAACTCTTCCCTCTCTATTTGTAACAATTTTATTTGATCCCGGAGGAGGTGTCGGTACAAGTTTGTCTTTTCGGAGTGAAACTCTAACTAATTCAACATCAGCTCCCATTTTATTTAATGATCCGGAAATATCTTGAAGTGCTCTATCTCTTGAAAGAATTGCTATAACAGTCAGATAAATAAGTTTTATATCAATTAGTAGACTTCTGTTTTCAATGTAAAATATGCCTAATTTACTCTTCCATGGCCTGATTAACTGGTTATACGCAATATCAGGATCGGACTGATCCTTTAAGATTTCGCCTTCATCCGAAAACACTATTGATGAAAAATCGGTTATTCCAGGTTTAACGGATAATAGTTTCTTTTCTTCTTTAGTGTACAAGTCAGTTTCTCTTTTGACATTTGGACGAGGACCTACTAAACTCATATCACCGATGAGCACATTCCAAAGTTGAGAGAGCTCATCTAACTTATATCTCCGTATAAACCTGCCAACGCCAGTAATTCTATTGTCGTTTGAAGATGTTGAATCCACGCCGCTTTTATGAGCATTAATAATCATTGATCTAAGCTTTACCATATTAAATTGCTTTTCTCCCTTACCGACCCTCGGTGCAATATAAAATGGAGAATGCCAATCCTGAATCCAAACAATAACAATAATAGGTATCAATACAGGTGAACATATTATTAATCCGATAAGTGATAATGTAAAATCTAGTAATCTTTTCATCTCAGAATTAAAAATTATTGTTTAAAACTATTTAAGAATACTTTTAACAGCATTGACAATCTTATTTTTTGTAATATAGTATTCTAATTCAAGGGTACGACTTGCCGGGGCCGGTGCATCAGGCAAATTTAACCTTAATACGGGCACTTTAAGGCTACCAAACAGCTTTTCGTTAACAGTTGCAGATATTTCAGATGCAATACTATTCGTTTTCCAGGAACCATCTACAATGACAAGCCTTCCAGTCTTTTTTACAGAATTAAAGATAAGTTCAAAATCCAGAGGTTTAATACTTCGTAAATCAATTAACTCCACACTAATTCCTTCAACTTTTAATAAATCAACTGCTATAGAAGATTCGGCCGCCAAAAATGAAGATGAAACTAATGTGACCTCATTACCTTCATTTTTAATAATCCCTTTTCCGATGGGGAGCTCATAGATCTCTTCCGGAACATTGTCTTCCTGCCCATAAAGCCACCTGTCATCAATGAAGACAACTGGATTTGGATCGCGGATAGCAGAGATAAGTAATCCTTTTACATCATATGCATTTGATGGAGCTATAACTTTAAGACCGGGAATATGAGAAAACAATGAATGAAGAGCCTGAGAATGTTGTGCTGCCTGCTCTCCTGCTCTGTTTACTACCAGCCAAAAGACAACAGGGACAGATGCTCTTCCCCCATTCATATAAGACCAATTTGCGGCCTGATTTATTATTGGATCAAAAGCATATAAGGAGAAGTCACTCCGTGGGTGCATAATAATGACACTCATACCTGCCAAAGCAGCCCCGACAGCAGCACCTGTCATAGCATTTTCAGATATAGGAGTATCAATTACCCTTTCTTCACCATAAAGTCTGATCAAATCTTTGCATGTATTTCCAACATACCATGGACTCTTAACGCCCTGTCCAATGACAAAAACATCCTGATCAACGGCCATAATTTGCTTCAGGGCCTCGTTAATAGCGAGGCTATAAGATAGTTTTCTATTCTTTGTAGACATATTTTAATAATTCTGAAGGATCAGGGTAATTACTCTTTAACGCGAAATCAGTGGCCACCTCCACTTCATTAGTAACTTCATCAAATATTTTTGAGATTTCACTTTCAGAACATATCTTTTCGTCAATAAGAATCTTTTTGAGATGATTAATAGGATCTTTATTCAGCCATCTTTCAATTTCTTCTGCTGGTCTGATATCAGTATGCGACCCTTGAATATTGTCATCAGGTCCTACATGTCCTCTGAAACGGTAAGTAAGGAATTCAATAAAAACAGGACCCTCTCCATCTCTGCATTGTTTTACAGCATGTTCAGATGCTTCATATACTTCAAGAACATTGTTCCCATCAACTCTGATACTTTTTATTCCAAATGGAGTTGCCGATTCTGATATATTGTCATTTACCCTTATCTCTTTAATTGGCAAATGAGTGGAATAGAGATTGTTTTCACAGGCAAATATGATTGGAAGCTTTTTTAGAGCAGCAAAGTTTAAAGCCTCATAAAGTACACCTTCTCCAGTTGCTCCATCGCCGAAAAAAGTAATAACAACCTTTTTTTGCTTTTTTATTTTTATAGCTAAAGAAGCACCTAATGCAAGTGAAATTGTTCCGGCGACAATCGGCACAATTCCCAGTATTCCATTTTCAGGATCGATCAGATGCATAGATCCGCCACGTCCTCTTGAGCAACCTGTCTCTTTACCATATATTTCAGCAACCATCCTAGACATATCTCCGCCTTTGGCAAGATAATGTCCATGAGACCTATGATTGCCGAATATATAATCCGTCTTCTCAAGATTGGCACAAATACCTGCAGCGACTGCCTCTTCACCTGAGTAAAGATGGACTGGACATCGGATTTCTCCTTTTAGAATTGGTTCAACCAAACTCTCTTCAGCCAACCTGATCCGCAACATAGTTCTATACAGGTCAGTTAATAAATCTTTAGTATATTGCATATTAATAATCTTATGACTTTTTTTCAAAAATAGAAGTTTTCAAAGCTAAAAAAAATGATTAATAAATCTGTGAGAAACGAATGTGCGATCAGGTTATATAATTGAGGGTTTTTCTTTTCAGGCCAAATAAGTTCCATATATTCATTATCAGGATCATCATAACCTTCTAAATCTTTGTCTTCTAAACACTCACCCAAACGAAACAGATCAGTTATAAATTGAGAAGATAATTTGAAAATTATTTCAATTTGGACCAAACTGTAATTTTAAGATGTTTAATTTCGATCCAATCTTCCTGGGATTGTGGGATAAAGTTAATACCAGAGATAACTGACGAGAAATTATTTCTTAATACTTTAGTAATTGAGTATTCTTTATGTCCTTTTTGATTGAGGGCTATAAAAATTTTTTCCCAATTTCCCTTCACCTGGTCTTGAATAAATAAAATATGATTTCCCCCGTCGTTAGGCAAATTTACTTCGACATCAAGTGTTAGATATTTATCAGATTCATCATCCCGAATATCAATTTCTGGTCCCATCACATACCCAAACAGAATTAATGATTGTTCAGAGGGGTGTGGTTTGTCTAAAACAACGCTCAGTGTTCTATTGTCCTCAAGAGGATTGCAGATAAAATTAAAATCACCGCGTACTCCGACTATTTGTAAAGGAGGAAGAACTTTATTAAGGTCGCCCATATTTATTTCATTATTTGTTCCCTGCCATTTTTTGAGATCCAGATCAAAAGTAAAAAGTGTTTCTTTCCGGATGATTTTATTCGAAATATCCAATAACACTAAGTTTTGAGCAGATTGATCAACAAAAGACTTTATTTTCAGGGCGTTAGGATAATATTTATAAACAACTCCCGGCTTATCCGTCAAAAGTAAGGATCCACGTACTTTTGAAGAAAGATCTTCCTCTTTTGTAATGTAAGCGATATTACCAATTACCTCATATTCATTGAGATATTGCGATTTATATTTTGGCTCAAAAACTCTTTGAAACTTCTCATCGAAAAAATCCCTGTATACCCACAAAAAATTTTCAGAAAGATTATGTTTGTTCCAGCTTTCAACATAAATAGTAAACGTTTTAGCAGGTATTAAATTAAGAATAGGGGCATTTTTATAAAAGAAATCAGCCTCTTCTCTATCAAAAATAGCTTTTCTATAAGCAAGCCCTCCATTTAGAAATGAAGCCATAAAGGCGACAATCAGTGCAAACAAAATTATTGCCTTTTTTGCTTTAGCGACGAAAACATAAGCTAATGATCCTAAAATAATCAAAGGACTAAAAGTATATAATCTTTTAATAAAACTTGGGTAAGGGAGATTATTTGCCTCATAGATATCAAGTGGCTTAAGATAATTAAATCCGTAATCAAAAGCTTTAACAGGGCTATACTTAATACCAATTTGCAAGCCAATGATTATAAAAATTATAGCGGTGATAGAAGTAATTATCAAAATAATATTAGAAATAGTTTCCCCATTCCTTTCATCCTTTGAATTTATTAAATCAGATAAATAGACAGATAATCCCAGACACGTAAAAACATAGGCGAGATAAATATAACTTGGTATTGAGGGAGAAAGCATTCTTACAATACAGACAAAAAGTATATTTAACCAGGCTAAAAAAAACAAATTTCTGGTATTTTTGTTTCGGTAAGCACCCGCAGCAAAAAATATAGCAACAAGAGGAAAGTATTTTATTGATAAAATAATCTCGTGAAAATAAGCTGCGCCAGAAAGACCAGAACCAGTAGCGATATTATTGTGTATACTACTCTTAAAAAAATGCTGAAAAGTATTTACTAAAGAGTGCCAATCAAACAACCCAACAAAAAGTATAACAATAAGAATAGAACCAATTATAATGCCTGAGAGAAGTCGGCCCAAATTTTTCCAATTTTTTTTGATAAGACAGTAAACAATAAAAAATATTGGTACTACCACACCTGTGGCTTTAGTAAATGAAGCAAGGGCAGCAAAAATCCCTGCCAGCAAAACAGGCTCAAAATAACGCTTTGGTTTTGTATCCCAAAAATAAAAAACAAAAGCCAATAAAGCATAAAGAGCTACAGTTTGATCGGGATAAATATAGGTCGACCAACCCAGCATCAAAAAAGAAGAATTGATAAAAATGCCGACTAAGAGAGACGCCCAAAACCCCGATTTTTTAAAAGCCCAAAACATTGAAACAATTAGAATAATAGTGTTAATAAATCCAATATAAACCATACCTCCAATATATGCTTTTGAAAAAAGCATTGTAAATAATCGAAGATTTACAGCTAAATTTATTCTATCGAGCCATGGCCAATATGCCCATGTTGTTCCCCATGAGACTGATCCTAAATACTGAAGAGGGTCACTTGGTGCAGGCAGAGTCCAAAAATATTTTGTTATATTAAAAATATATAATACAACGAATAACAAAAGAATTGCATATTGCAATATATTATTTGAAATCATTCTTCCAGCGCCTATGGAATCTTTTGGGATATTATCTTCTTTCATACTTTCTTTCATAAAGTGGTCTTAATATTTTTATATTTTGGAAAGTTTTGGAAGTGATATTTGTCATTTGCAGTACACTATCAAAATTATAATCAATATGAGGTTAAAATGTTTTGTAGAAATAGTTTTCATGTTGATTAGTCATTCGAGTCTTTATAAGAAAAAGACATGAGAGGATCTTAATACATTATCAATGAGGGACATACTATATTTAATAATTTTTTTTCCAGAATCTATAGCTAAGTTTTAATGTGCTTTTTTGCCATTTTTATAATTATCATCCATTTATATTAAATTGTTTTAGACATGAACTGTTAATTTGAACACTTTATTTGGGAAAGATTTAGCAATATTTTAAATATACTAATTAAAATGTTGAGATCACCGGAAACATGAAAACCAAAGAAATATTTCATCATTATTCTATTATTCTTTTACTAATTCAAATGTAAACATCCATGACATATTTTTTAAGAGCGGAATTCTTACTGCAATTCTATCTAGAAAATTGTAGAAAGGCAGCAGTTTAGGTGTATATCCTCCTAATATGCTAAACAAATGCCAATGCTTAATATTTCTTACTAAAAAAAATCGTGATGCAAACTTCAGATCTTTATAAGATAAAATATGCGCCTTTTCCCATTCTGTTCGCATATCTGGTGTTATCATCCGATACAATTTAATTAAGGGATTATAGTCTAGTGCCTCAATAGCAAGTACTTTCCCTCCTGGTTTTAGGATTCTTCGTAATTCAAAAAAAGTATAACTTAAATCTAAATGATGCAACATCCCGGAACAAATAACAAGATCAATACAATTATCTGGTAAACCTGTATTCTCAGCATCTCCCTGGACAAAGAATGTATTTTCTGCTAATCCTTCTTCAAATGCTATTTTTTTTGCATTTTTAATTGAAATATCACTTATATCAATACCTATTGCTAATGCTGCTTTAGATTTAGCGGCTTGTCGTGCATTACCCCCATTTCCACAGGCATAATCCAAAAATACTTTGTCTTTGACATTGTCTAATATCCATTGATCCTTATATTTAATACTAACTTCAACAGTTTTATAAAATTTGCGATTCCCGTATATTTTATTGAAAGTATCTTGTGAGATATTTTGTTTAAATTCTTCATCTCTATCCCTATTATGAAATTCTAATTCCTTAATTTTTCTTTCTTCTAAGTTTTTTAACCATTCTTCATTGGTCTTTTTCTCCAATTCTTGGAGCTTAATTAATAACTCATCCTTTTTCATTTTAAATATTTTTAAGATAAAATAAATTTATTTATTGTTTCAAGTATTACTTTTCTTAATTGGTGCCAACTGAAATAATATTTTGAAAATTCCACTTATAATACCTAGTCCATAAAATAAATGGAAGATAAAAAAACAAAAAGGTAATACTAAAACAAAAGATATTTTCCTATAACGGCTTGCTTGTTGTACAGATGATATTAATGCAAATAAGGCATATAATAAAATAATTGTGGTGAATATATAAAATATTAAACTCGATATAAAAGATAACATTATGCCGCCAATAATACCAATTGCGAAAGCACCCGGGATAGAATGGCGGAAAGTAAAAGTATAGGGTGCTAAATACCACATGTATGCATTGTAATGACCCTCACGAACAAATTGTTTCTTAATGAAACGAAATAATGAAGATTGATTAAAATATTGAACTTGAATTAAAGGATTAAGCCAAATTTTTCCTTTATTTTTTTTGATTCTAACATTAAACTCATAATCTTCTCCACTAACTAGCTGTTCATTGTAAAACCCGACTTTTTCTATTAAAGATTTTTTAAAAAATCCATAGGGTACAGTATCTGACTCCCCTTCAGTTGCCCCAATTCTGAAACCAGAATTCCCAACCCCAAACTTGTGAGTAGTTAATGCCTGAACTAATTGGGCACCATAATTATCTGAGCCTGGCAAAGTAATAATAACACCTCCTACATTGTCAGCATTTGTTTTATTTAAAGTAATATAGTTTAGCATCAAATAGTTTTCCGGATATATTGCATGAGCATCCAATCGCAGAATATATTCTCCTTTAGCATGTTTTATACCTAAATTAAGTGCCACTACCTGATATCTCTTTTCGTTGATAATTAATTGAATCCTAGAATCTTTCTGCATCAAACCCAGAACAACAGAGGCTGTATTATCATCAGATATACCATCAATTATCAAAATCTCTATTTCAGTATTAACCGGAAGTTGGAACTCGCGAACCGAGGTTATACATTTCTCGATAAATTTTTCTTCATTTCTACAAGGAATTATTACAGAAATCAGCATATTTTTATGTGTATTATTTGGACAAATTATTATAAATACCGACTAGTTTTTTAGCCTCAACCTCCCAGTTGAATTTTTCTTCTATGGCTTTACGGCCATTTCTTCCCATTTGTTTAGCATTAACCGGGTTGTTAATAATAAACTCTATTTTTTCTCTTAGCATTTTTTGATCAAATGGATCGATACAATAACCACATTCGTTTTCCTCTATAATTTCTTTCCAGGTCTGAAAATTGGAAGCAATAATTGGTAATCCCGCCGCCATGTATTCAAATAGTTTAATGGGCAATGAATATAAATGCGTTTGAGTTGGATGTAATATTAATAAACCAATTTTCGTGGTTCTTAAGATCTTTTTTACGCCCTCTCGAGAAACATATCCATGATAGTTAACATTTCTCCAACCATCTAAACTTTTTATTGTATTAAAGAGTTTATCATTTTCAAACAAACCTGCTAAGTTTAATTTTAAATTGGTACCCTGAATAAGGTTAATCATTTCAAGAATTCCTCTTACTTTAGTTATATCTCCGATATAGCACAGCTCAAAGGATCTGTTATTCCAGTCTGTATTTTCTAAAATATCATCAGGTAGACTATAGTTTTTAATACAAGTGGTATTTGATTGATATTTCACAAAACGGTTGTTTATAAAGTCTGTTGTGGTAATTAAATAGTCAAGCCTTTTTCCTACAAACTTCTCAAGAGAAGTGTATAATGAAGAAATCAATTTTTTCATTACAAAAGGCAACCATGTTTTGATCATTATATCCTGTGGAACATCTTCATGGACATCGTAGATTACAATCTTCCCTTTTCGTTTTAAGAAGTAAGCAGCGATTAACAGTTCGGGATCGTGAAAATGATAAATATCCGCATCAAGCTCAATTGATTTTCTATATACTTTTGAAACTATTAAAGTCATTCTTGTAAGTCGGCCTGAGTTGCCTTTCCTGACATTGTATATCTTTATACGATCAACAGTTTCATCTTCTAAACCGTCTGCCACAACAAGAGAAACGTCAAATCCGGAATCAACAAGGGATTTACACTCTTTAAAAAATATACGGCTATCGCTTCGTGGATGAACAGATGTAAAGTGGCAAACTTTAATTATCCTCATTAATTACAATTTGTGAATAAAACTGGTGATTAATTAATAGTCGTCAGCCTGAATAATAGCTAAACCTTTTTTTGGACATTATTAAATAGGAGTATAATAGAAGGATTATAAAACCACCCGATAAGAAGATTGACAACAATGAGCTGTTAGCAAAGTCGAAGAGAAAAATAAAAAAGAGCCCAAAAAACCGGGAATCAATATCTAGTGAATTTAGAAAACTAAAACAAATTGAAAAAATCGTAGAGATAATTAACACCCCTGTATACCCAAGGCTCATAAAAGCATCGCCAATTATTCCTGTATTTTCATGTGCAATTGCTGAATGAAAATAAACCGTGCCAATCAGATATGCTGATGATATATGGTATGGATATGTGAAAAATAGATTAAAAAATAAACTTTCAGAAAAATAAATTGGTTTTCCCTGGAAAAAATCAAAATAATAATATGTAAGTAAGCTTTGATCAAAAAAGACACGTTCATATAGCATTGCTTTAAAAAGAGTCATATTAAATAACATCCCCAGCAAAGGATAAACCACTATCATAAGTAACACTAAATAAAACAGAAAACGCATTAATTTTGAAATGTAATTTTTCCCCAGAAAATAAAACATAATCAGGGCAAACATCGCTACGTAAACTGACTTATGAGCAGATATTGTATATAAAAACAGCAACAGGAAAAACCCGGTTAGAATAAAGAAAATTTTCTTCCTGAAAATGCCATACACCAAAACCATGGGTAATAATATTTTTATTTCCCACATAAACATATAATTATACAATGGGGCAGTATTTTTTTTATGCACTGCTCTTGTTTCATAGATATCTTTAAAAATTAATGTGTTAAGATTAACATGTGAAGAACCCATGATGAAAATGGGGATAATACAAAGAAGAGCTACCAATATTACAATTAAATCTAAATTGTTCTGCTTTATATTCAATAGGCTTATTTTAATCTTTTGAGGAGCAATTGCGAAGAAGATTATCATAAATATTGTAGTACTTATGAATGGGCCACCCGGAATATTTTTAAAGCTATAAAATATGGAAGTTGGTATATAGAACAAGAGGAGTATGAAAATGGAGATGATATAAATAAATTGTGACTTTTTAAACAATAAAAGTGTGTAAAACAGAAAAAAGACAAGAACTACTTTGGATATAATATACTTGGTAGGATTAAAATCAAATGTATAACCCATATAATAATATACAGGCGTCAGAAAATGAATATATTGATATTCCAGTATAAAATTTATAACAAGCACCAAACCAATAATATACAGACTTGCTTTACTAACCGGAAATTTCATTGTACTCTATAGCTTATTTATTAGTTCCTGATTAATTGTCCTGATTTAACTCAAGCAATCCCTTTTCATATTTTTTCACAGTGTTAACTAATAAACCAAAATATATTGAATAGGAAACTAATTCTATTATAACGTACAAAACCAGAAACTGCACTACAGAGATATTCCTTACAAAAAATAATAATAAAATGGCACAAAAATATGAAACCTGCCATATGGCGATCAATTTAATTTTTTCAAGAGCAATAAAGGCAATACTTAATGTTGTCATAACAAATTTAACAGAGTAACTAAACACAAGAATTTTTGAATAAGATCCGGATATAATCCAGGATTTTCCAAACACAATACCAAACAAAAATTCACCAAAGAAGAGAATAATAATTATCTCAAATACTGCTGTAATAGCAAGTCCTAAAAAGAGGCTTTTCAGGTCAAATAGAATACTTAATTTGTCATTTCGTTTTTGTGCCAAACGCTGTAACAGAACCTGACCGATTGTTATGGAAATTAATGCCAGTGGCACGGCTAAGACCTGTCTGCTTAAGTCAATATAACCTACCTGAACCGGATCGAATAATTTATTAATCAACAATAAAGGTATAGCTAAACTTGCAGCATTGAGCAAGGTAGGTATTAGATTATATTTTGGGAAGTGAGAGTATCGTTTAAGAACAGCAGTCATTTTACTCTTTGATACCTTTGCCATCGTAAAATTCTTTCTTTTTATTTGAAATACAGCAGATATCACATTAACAAGATTCCCGCAAATATCTCCAATAAAAAGTCCAAAAACATTATGTTTGAAACCGAAAAATGCCTGAATTCCTCCTTCGACAGATCTTCGGCTTATTTTATTCAAAGCTGAAGACTTAAATGCTTTTTTCCTTATAAGCCAATAATTTAAAGTTTCATAAATAGAAAATAAAAAAGCACTCAGAGGCAAAAAATAGAGCCAGAAAATATGTGTAAGAGGAAAATTGAGAAAAACCTGAACCTTATTAAAAAAAACAAATAATACTATTGCAAAAAAACTACTTAATGCTAAAGCAAAGATGCCAGCTAAAGAAATTACATTAGCAGCCTCCACATCGTTTTCTGATATCACAATTGCTTGTTCATATCTCAATGTCAAAACAACAGCCAAAACACTCATAACATTGAAATAAATAGCAAAAGCACCAAAATCGGCAGGTGTGTAAAGTCTGCGCAGAACAGGCTGCAATAAGATAGGGATTAACTGGGCTATTGTTGTGCCTGACACCAGATGAAAAACATTCTTCAGGAAATCAGAATTGCGGTATTGCCCAAACAGATCTATAATCTGCTTTTTTGTATATTCCATCTGTATGCTGTTGAATGAATGAAATTTTTATTTTGTAAAAATTCAGGAGTTTATTATTGAGCTTTGTGCCTGGATTTAAATACAATCAATGTAATACCCATTTTTTTCTTAACATAATATTGAATTAATATTACATAAAGTATATAGGTTGTACTTGTAGAAATCGCTGCACCGTAAAACCCAAAAATATGGAGAAACAAGAAACAGGATAATGCATTATAAATTAAAATGATTATCAGATTCTTAAGAGAAGTATTTAAAAAATTGGCCATTGTCAGATAGGCACCGGCAAAATAATATATTGCCGGGAGGCTAATACCTGCCAATAAAATATAAAAAACAGGAATAGACTCCAAATAAGCTTTATTGGACATAAAAAGATTAACAAAAAACGGATAAACTAAAGCTGCAACAATTAATAATGGACATATTATTATAAACATCATTTTTGAAATGTTTAAAGTATATTTTTTTAAAGTTTCTAAATCCTTTTTGACCCATAAATCCGAAACAATGGGGTTAACATTTAATTGAATAACCGATGCAATATTTAGAAAACCTTTTGCAATTTCAGCAGCAAAAGAATAAATCCCAACATAGTAATTGGACAAGAAAAAACTGATAAAGAAAATATCAATTCTATTGTTTGTTTCTGACAAAAAACCCAGTAAAACGGATTTGCTGCCAAAAATCCAATGGGTTCTATACCAAGAAGTACGTCTATATCTTAATGAAAAATATTTGGAATAAAAAACTGAAAAGTATATAAATATAACCAGTTCTGAAAAAAGGAAACTATATGATAAAAAATAAACCGATTTTTTTAAAAAAATTGAGATTAGAATAAAACTGATAATTAAAATCCATCTTGTCGATTGAATGATAGCATAAGTCTTCATGTGTCGCAAAGCATTGAGCAAAGCCATAAATATTTTATTTTGCGAAAAAAAAGGCAGACTCAATACAATAATGGTTAAGGACCTGGTAACATCAATATTGAAATAAAGGGATGGAAAGCAGGCTGCTAAAAGCGACAGAATTAGAGTAAGAATAATTGAGATACCTGTAGTAAGCAGACTTGCAGAAGTGAATATTTCCTTTTGAATATCAGTCTCTTTATTATATTGCGCAACATATTTGACTACAGATGTATTAAGACCAAAAACAGCAATTAATCCAAAAATCATATACAAGGCTACGGTTTGATTAAACACCCCTAAACCTTCTGCTCCATAAGTATTGCCAATTAGAATATTGGCAATAATACCACTAACTGCCAGAATTACATAGCTGACAAAAATGTACGCAGAATCCTGTACAAATTTATATCCAACTAGACTTTTTATGTCCTGGCGTAAATTCACCTGGCGCCTCTTAAATTAACTTAATAACCTTTAGCGTTTAAATTAGCTATTTACTCATAGCTTTTATGTATAGTTATCCTCCAAAAATGCAAGGGGCAATCAGGTTCAGTTTTTATTAAATGCAAATTTTTATCCGATCAAGCTGACCTATTCATAAAGTCTTCAATTATTTCCTTGAAATTCTTTATCTCAGTTTTTTTTGCAATACTTATTAATCCCAATTTGGAGTGAAGTTAAGTAACCAACTTTAATTCGAAGTAGATTATTCTCCAGCAAATATAAATTGTGTACTCTCGGAACATAGACCTATAAGTGCTTTTGGGTAAATATAGAATTTTGATTTTAAAGGAGGGAAAGTGGCGAAAGTTTTCTTAGAAGCAATAAGCTTTAATCCAACAAATTCACTTAAAGTTTTTATCTCTTGCCATCTAAAGCTGGAAATATGACCTTCATTTACTTGTATTTTAAAAATTGAATTAAAGATATTTACCCAATAATACGGATTAGGACATGAAACAATAGCTAGACCACCAGGCTTTAGAATTCTTTGAATTTCCTGCAATAAAAAAATAGGTTTATTTACATGTTCAATTAGCTCCAAACAAAACACTCTATCTGCACTTTCAGAGTTTATAAAAGGAATACCATCCATTACATCGCAAACACTAATTTTAGGTTTGTTTATAAAAGAATGTCCTAATTTATTTAGCGCTACTTCCGATATATCTACGCCATGATAATTGCACCTTACTTTTAATTTTTCTAATTCTATCAATAATGATAAAGATTTACAGCCTAAATCAACAATATTCATCTTATCTGAAACCTTTACATATTGGATGGCATATTTATACCTTAACAAACCTTGTTTATCAATTTTAGTGTATTCTACTGCTTTATTATTATACCATTTTTTAAAGTCCATCGGATTTTATATCTTATTATTATAAATAATTACTATAAATATTTAATATTTTTTCAACTGATTCCTCCCATGTATAATTTTGAGCATACCTAGAGATTTTATCTTTGTTCCATTCTTTATTTAAAGCCAATTCTATCTTTTCGGCTAAATCATCCGGATTGGAGGTATCGCATAAATAACCAACATCGTCGGAGACTATAATCTCATCGCTCCCACCGTTTCTTGTCGCTACAACAGGTTTACCACAGGCCATTGCTTCAATTTGAACTACTCCAAAGCTTTCTGATAAACTTGATAAAACAAATAGATCTGAAGCATTGATCCAGTCCACCAGATCTGTATGAGATTTTCTCCCTGTTAATATTATGCATTTGCTTAAGTTCAAATCATCAATTTGTTTTTGCAATGTATTAAACATGGAGCCAATGCCAATTATCAGGCAAAAGAAGTCTTCCCTTTTTTGCTTAAGTAATTTAATCGCAGAAATTAAATATTTTTGCCCTTTAATTTTTTCCAATGATCCAATGGTGGTGATAATTTTCATACCCTTTGGCAGTCCTAATTTATCCCTTGCCTCATTAATGTCTTTTTCATAAAATAGCGATGAAAGAAATCCATTTGAAACATGCAATACCATTTTGTTGTGTTCAAGCAACATTGGTATTGTACTCTTATTAACCACTAAAATTGTATCAGCCTTTCCCAGGGTAAAATGAATATTCGTCCAGTCAAAGTTTAATTCTTTAAGTAAAGTAGGTCTGTTTTCGTGGACAGACAAAAAAAAAGGAACATTATAAAACTCTTTTAATTTGGCTCCAACATAACCTGCCGTCCAGATAAAATGTGAATGAATTATATCAAACTTTATATTGCGTTTTTTAATAAGCCGCTTAACCATACGCAAATTATAGTTCCCCAACACTTTATAAAAGAAATCTAACGGCAGGTACCATAATGGAATAGGTATAACTTTTACATTTTTTGGCGTACCGGTAATATTAAACTGTATTTTATAAGAATGTTCTTTTGCAGTATGAACAGGAAAAAATCGGCTAATCTCTGCTATTGGCTTGTAACGTACCAGGACATAGACAGTCTTAAAATATCCAGCAATTAGTTCAATCTGATCCTTTTCAAAGCTATTATAGCTATGAACAAGAAATAAAATCGTTTTATTTTTGAATTTTGTATTCATTAAAAATCAAATATTGAAATATTTCACACATCTATCCTATTTAACTTCTAATTCGTATCCCATCATAGGTTTAAACGGCAGAATGTATTTAAAAAGGAACAAAGCGTGCTTCAGATATTTGTTAAATAATGGCAAATAGGAAGGATAATCAAATATGGTCTTGTTGGGTGCTTTCCAGATATCTTCAAATTCTTCCGTTGTAATTCCGAGCTTTTTAATTACATAGTTTTTATCCTCTTCCATCAGATTTGGATCATAAGGTGGCTGATTTAATAATTCCAAAGCTATTTCTCTATCGAGCAACCCGCTGCGCACCTGAGCTGAATAGGTAATCTTTCGTTTATCAATCCCGAATTTTTTGGGTAACCAGTATGCAATAGCAAATTTTGTAAATGCCGATTCGTGATGATGTCCTCCATAATCTCTCCATCCGTACTCTTTTTCCAGCATCGCCCTTGCTGATGCTTTATCATATGTAATAAAATTGAAAGGCCTGACCATTTTAATACCTTTAACTGCACCGTAGTAAAAAAGCTTAAAAGGAGAAAGCATTGGAAAAGTTTTGATTTCCTTCTTCCCGAATTTCTTTGCTATAAATCTTAACTGCTTCGTATCTCCATGAGTCCATTCAGTAGGTTGTTTACCCTCGGTCCTGAAACTGTTGCCCACAAAAATTGTTTTGACATTTGAGTCAGATGCTACTTTATAAAGTGTAGCCATTAATGCAAGGTCAGTAGGGATATCTACCCATGGAAGTCCTGCTTTCATATAAGATAAAAGCAAGTCTTTCATCTCATCATATTCCACAACATATGTAATAAGATCTACACCAAGTTTCTCTAAAATATTTCTGATATTACTTACAGCAATTTCTGAGTGCCATCCGTTGTCAAAATTTACTGCCAGCACGCGCAAACCATTTTTAACAGCATAATGAACCAAAAAGGTGCTGTCTACCCCACCGCTAACCCCTACAATAACATCGTATTTCCGGCCTTTATCCTTTTTTTTGATACTCGAGATAAGCTCATTAAGGTAATCATCTCCTCTGAAATCATTAAAAGAGTCTCCGGCAATTGCGTCAAACTGCCTGCAATAATTGCAAACTCCATCTTCATCAAATGCAATATCAGGGACAGTGTTATCCAAAATACATCTTGTGCAAATTCTTGTTTCGTTTTTCATAAAAAAAGAGTTTCTAAAACTTCTCTGTCAGGATAATTAATTAGAACCCCGTTTCTGCTGCCATAATATACAAATAAGCTTCCCGCAGCGGCAGAAACATTTGCTTTTTTAACAACCTCTTTTATGTCCTCCAGACTCCCGGCTCCTCCACAAGCAACTACAGGGATACTTACTTCCTGCGCAATCTGCCTGATTAATTCAATATCATAGCCCTTACGGGTTCCGTCTCTGTCTACTGAATTTATAAACAATTCTCCTGCACCGTTTTTCTGCATTTCAAGTGCATAACTTAAAGGGTCAATTCCAGTTTTATGTCTGCCACAATTTACAACAACTTCATTCCTGCCCATCCAGTTTACTTTTATATCAATTGAAACAACAATGCTTTGATTTCCAAACAGGTTTGCTGCATTTCTGACCAGCTCAGCATTATGAAAAGCAGCTGTGTTCAAAACTACCTTTTCTGCCCCAAGATTAAATATTCTTCGAATGGTTTCAATGTCTTTTATTCCACCACCATAGGCAAATGGTATAAAACATTCATTTGCTATATCTTTGATCAAATCAAAATTCGGAGGTGCATTATCTAAGGTTTTAGTAATATCCAGGAAGATAATCTCATCCACCTCCTTGTCATTAAATATCCGGACAGCATTAATAGGATCACCAATGTAAGTTGGATTTTTGAACCTGACCGTTTTAACCAAACCGGTATTCCGCAACAATAAGCAAGGAATTACTCTTACTGATAACATTCTGATTAAATTAAAAAATTGCTTATTAATTGCATACCAAACCGGTGACTTTTTTCAGGATGAAACTGTACCCCCAGAATATTATCCACCTGGAAAGCTGCATGAAAATCAAAACCATAATAAGAAGTTAAAAGAACGTCCCGCTTCTCTCCACAGCTTACATAGAATGAATGGACAAAGTAGAATCTGGTTCTTTCAACATCCATACCATCAAGTAAAGCATGGTCCTTCTGTTTAGTAATTGTATTCCAGCCCATATGCGGTACGCGTAGCCTCTTGTCGCTCTCAGGAAAGCGAAATTTTATTGTCTGTGCATTAACCCAGCCTAATCCTTTTTCCTGTCCCTCCTCACTGCTTTTTGTCATAAGCTGCATTCCAAGGCAGATGCCAAGAATTGGTGTTTTTTCGTCGATGACTTTCTTATTCAGGACTTCTGTTAAGCCGGAACTATTAAGGTTTTTCATACCAGTATCAAAAGACCCGACTCCTGGTAAAATAAGTTTATTTGCTTTTAAAATCTCGTCATGATTTGATGTAATAATCGAATTTCCACCAGCTTTTTTCACCATATTGGCTATAGAGCCAACATTACCCATTCCGTAATCGACAATTACTACTTTCATATTGAAAATTTATATCTCTGAACAAATATATTTGCTAAATCAAACCAGTATTTTAAATAATTAAAGTGTTTCACTGGTAAACAGTTTAACCAGGAAAATATTTATATCTTCCATTTGAAGCAGCATATTATCTCGCCTTGCTCTCCATTCCTGCTTTAGTCCCTCAGTATTAATGAAAATCTGTACTGTTTCATATAATTTGTCAAACTCTGCGGGTTTAAAGTTTCGCAGAATTCCATATAAGTATTCTTTCTCATCCATTACGGTAATCTTTCCTACAAAATCATTGCAACGGATTGCCGGTATTCCAAGAAGCGCTGCTTCTGAGCTCATCGTCTGGCTGTCACCAATATACATTTCAGAATAGTATAGAACGTGAGCTATTTCTTCAGGTCTCACTCTTAATTGATACTCTTCAAAATCAGGCATAAGAGCTTTCTCGGATGATATAAAAATCTTATATTTTGCTTTAAGTAAATCAATAAGCTTTAAAAGTTGTTTATCATTTATTCCTTTCTTGTTCCGGTCATGACTTGCTGTTAACGCAACGAGTCTGATAATAACATAGGGATCTAATTCCGGATTAAAAGATTTTACTATTTTAATATCCGGGGTAAAATAATCAGGGTGTAAAGATGCTAATTCCTTGTAGGATTTCACAGGGATCTTTTTGCTGTTGAATTTACCCAGATTGGTATTTGTCGGAGAAATTATTTTATATGCAAATAAATAGAGCAATTTATTTTCCGGAATAGCACCAATGTCATCATCTATGAACATAATGCTTTTTACTCTTTTAAGCCATCCGATAACAGTTAAACAATCGTCAGTAATAAATAAATCGTATTTTTTGCCGTGGCAATATTTGTATAAACGATAAACTGTTCTAAAGAAATTTATTCCCGTCTTCCATATTATGCTATAAGCTTTTTTACTTTTGCTCCGACGTCCTTCAGGAAATATATTAGTGTATTCCCATCCCTCTTTCCTGATTAAATCTTCAAGTATGTCTTTTGTAACAATAACAATATCAACAATATGTCCTTGCTTCTTTAATGTATTTACAGTGTTCCTGAACAGATAATATTTTGAAGGATGAACGAAAAAAAACAGGAAATGCTTCTGTTTAGTAATTATCATACAAAGGAGGGATATTATTTATTGTCTGAATTGCCTGTTCAAAATCAATTCCTATCGTTCTGCAATACCACTGAATGGAATCCCAGCGCGGAGAGTTTTCTTCCAAAGACATTTTAAATGCGTCTTCCCTTTTCAAATCACCCTCACGTATTTGATTGCTTCTGAATGTGTCATTCTCTGTAAATCCTGCAACAATATAATAAAGGTAATTATAAAATGCAGCTGTTCCGTCACCAATCCGCCATGTAGTTCTTGTTCCCGGATCAGTTTCCCAGTCATATTTATTTATCAGAACGTCCGCAATTGTTCTTTCATCCCATTTCAGATAATCATAAATATTAAGATTTCGATGCTTTATAATGTAGTATGATTTAAAGGAATCCAAAGTATCGAAAAGTGATGAGTTAATAAATGCTGGATTTAGCAAATATTGCTTTCCGTAATAGGCTATCATTTTTAATTTGCCAGCTGGTGACAGGCTGTACGTATTACCCTTTCTGAAATCCGGTTTAATCCCGCAAAATCCCGATTTAAAATCTGTAGTTTCAAGAAGGTTTTCACCAAGAACCGAGAGTTCTAGATTATTTTGCTTCATTAAAAGATTTGCGTAATAGAAATATTGTTTATCTCCGGCCATAAACAAAGGAATAGTACCCAGATCAGGTCTCTTTAACCATGCAGTGACGTTTTTCCTGATATTATCCCTTTTTTTGCGGATATCTGCTGAAACCAAAATGTGCTCGACACCAAGACTCCCGCACATACGTGCCTGATTTCGGCGCGCCAGATCAGTAAGCATACCCCAGTCATAAGAAAAAGCAATTGGTTTCAAACCTAATTCCTTCACAACATAGTGAAGCGCGTAGCTGCTGTCGCGCCCCCCGCTGAAAGGCACGAGGCATTCAGGTTTTCCGTCCTTCCGTCTGAAACTATCAGCCACCCAGGTTAAAGCAGCTTCTCCTTTGAAATCTTTTTTATGATAGTTATTACAGTAACTACATACTCCCTCCTTATCATAGATTATATACGGGAATGTTTCGGGCAGAAGACATTTTGTGCAACGCTTTAAATTGTCAATCTTTAACTTTCTCTCATAATAAGTGCTAATAAATGAATTATCAACTTCTTTATTAGTATGTTCAAGCGAGGTGTTAATGTAAGTTTGTTTTGAGCTTTGTTTGTCTTTTAACAACTTAATTGCCGGAGTTGAAGAGCTGAGTTCAAGATTGTCAAGACTAATACCAAAAGCAGCAAGAGTAAACGACAAAGTATTTAAATTTATACAGGCAACATTTTGCGGTAACAATTGCTTAATCAGATCAGATGAAATATCCAGCTTATTTTTGTCAATTAATTGCTGAAGAATATACTTCTCTGAAGCAAATACAAAAAACTCATTTTTCTGGTTGTTAATATAATAAATTGATCCATTGTTGGTTGCCAGAACAAGGTTATTATTATTCTCTGATAATATAGCAATATTTGACATGCCCGAGATTTCTTTGAATAATGTCCCAATAGCTTGTCCCAGATCAACTCCTTTATCAATGTTGTCTTTCAGAATAGTTGGTATAAGCTCGGAATCCAGCTCAGAAACTCTTGTATGGGAGCTATATTTTATCCACAGGCTGCTTTCATTAACGATAATACCGTTGTGGATAACAACCATCCCATTTTTTACAACAGGCTGGTTATTAATATCGAACTGCTCATAACCGTTAGTCACCAGTCTCGAATGCCCCATACCTATAAATTGGCGGGAATCCCAATGACTAACCTCAGACCGGTATATCTCGCTTTTCACCAGGTCTGATGCGGGGAAGGGTGTTTTAAAAACCCTGATACCTGAAGGTTGCTTTAGTGCAAATCCGGCTGCCTCTTTACCCCTTGATTCTGACAGGAGAAAGAGATCTCTAAACAATTTTGCAGTTTTATTATCTGAGTGTTCGACCAAACCAAAAATGCCACACATAAACTATCTCTATTTATAAAGTCTTTCGTTATCCTGAATGTCCATCCACATACCAAAAATAAGGAACTGGATTGAAGTAACTCCAAGGAATGTGAAGGCAAGCAAGGTTTCGAATGATGCATTTTGTCCGTTAATGATTAATCTGAATACTTTTATCAGATAATGTATCCAGACTATCCCCAGGATAAAAGATAAATTATAAAGAATGAAGAGCGGATGAAAATCTTTCAGAAAGTATTTTATCCAAAGACGTTTAAAGAATGATCTGAAAAGCAAAAATGAAATTCTTGGAATAACTTTCATAACTTTCATTTTTGACTTTTCACCGATTCTGTAAACCGGTTTAATTGGAATCTCACGTATAGTACAATATGCCATATTAAGTTTAACAAGCATGTCGTTAGGCATTCCGTAACGCCTATAAATGTCATATAGTTTTATTGAATTCAGGGCATTGAGTGATATAGCGGTAAAACCTGTTTGTGTGTCAGAAATTCTCCAATAGCCCGACGCCATTTTTGTTAAAATTGATAATACAGAGTTACCAATAAACCTGGTTTTAGGAATATGATAGCCGGCGCTTCCATGAATTAATCTGTTTCCTTTAACATAATCAATTCCTTCATTAACCACAGGAAGACAAATTGATTCAAGTTCATCCGGATCCATCTGGGCATCTCCTGCCATTATTGCAACACAATCTATACGATTGTCCTTGCACCATTTGTACCCTCTTGCAATGCTAGCGCCCACACCTGCATTTACGAGATTATTTATCAGTATAATCCTGTCTTTATCAGGATTTTGATTAACAATCTCAGATCTTGGGAAAAAATCTAACTCTTTCTTATTGAATTCCTGCAGACTTATTTCTGCATCATTATGAAATGTTTTCTTAATTACCTTCTCTTTTAATTCTAATTGGGTGTAATTGTGGGCTGAAATAATAAAGTCTTTGACAATTCCTTCTGTTTTATCGGATGACATATCATTTATGATAATAATTCTGTCAACAAAATCAGGCATCGTTTGAATTACAATCCCAATTTGAGACTCTTCGTTATAAGCTGGAACAACGACTACAACAGTTTTATTATTCAACATAACTATTTTTTTATATTTCCCGAGGACAAAAATAATAAATATTTAGAACATAAATTCTTGAAATCCAACAGTGTGGGCTTTCCATCAAATTTAACTACAGGATCAGAGTTAATTTCGTTTTCTTCACTTCAGTTGGCTTCCGAATCCGCCGGCAAGACTAACTACTTTTATATTGAGTAATTGGTTAATTGAATTAGCCGCTATGTAATTATTTCAGGGGCATTGACGAATGTGCTCTTTATGTCCATTGCTGTAGGTGGTGACTTTCAATGTATATTATTTTTGCGCACCTAGTTGAAGGGAACTAACCTCAAAAGAGATTAGATGAGATGAGTGTACAATGGAGTTTTTAATATTTTGTTTACCACCAACTTCGTATGAAAATAATTCAAACCATATTTGAATCTTGACCTTCTTTTATAAAATCTTTATAAATTCTGAATTTCAATAGATCCTCCGGAATATTTGCAAACCTTAATCCCTTTTTTAATGCCTCTCCCCCACAACACATTATCCTCCATTAAAACCATATCGGTCGGATAAAAGCTTGCAGTTTCAATCAGATTTCTATGGTACATTACGGAAGGACGTACAATGGGCTTCTTCAGCACGTGTTATGAGTATGTTGCGTTGTGACGTTATGGCGTTATAATGTATAACCAAAAGATTAAGGGAGCCTATTTTTATCATGAATATTTATTGTAGATCATCCTGATACCTTTTTCCAGACTGACTTTTTCTCTCCATCCCAACTTGTTGATTTTAGAAACGTCAAGCAGTTTACGATAGGTGCCGTCGGGTTTGGAATCATCCCATGTCAGCTGACCTTTAAATCCTGCAATTTTCTTGATCAGGTTAGCGAGTTCCTTTATTGTAAGATCACGACCTGTTCCAATATTTATATGTGTGTTTTTTATATCTACACGGGGCACAGGGCACAGGGCTAAGGGCTCAGGGAGAAGAGCCTTAAGATCTTTAAAATCTACTTTTTGCATTAAAAAAACACAAGCTTCAACCAGATCATCAACATATAAAAATTCGCGATATGGCTTTCCTGTTCCCCACAGGGTAATCGAAACGGGGTATACGGGGTGCGGCGTGCCGTGCGCGGCTTCTTTTGAGATTTGGACTCCGTATTTTGCGAGTTTCTCAGTTATCTCGCTTTCAGTTGCATTGCTATTTACTCCTTCCACCGGGTATTTATTAAAATCTTTTCGGATTGCCTCCCAATCATTGTTTTCCAGACATTTACCCAGATGCATTTTGCGAATTAATGCCGGAAGGACATGAGATGTTTCAAGATTGTAATTATCATTTAGTCCGTAAAGGTTAGTTGGCATAACAGAAATAAAATTCGTACCGTATTGTAAGTTGTACGATTCACACATTTTAATGCCTGCAATTTTTGCAATAGCATAAGGTTCGTTGGTATATTCTAATTCTCCTGTTAATAAATACTCTTCTTTTATAGGTTGCGGACAATTTCCGGGATAAATACATGAACTCCCCAGAAACAATAACTTCTTAACTCCATGCCTATAACTTTGATGAATAATGTTATTCTGTATCATCAGGTTTTCATACAGAAATTGAGCCCGATACGTATTATTAGACATGATACCTCCCACTTTGGCTGCAGCCAGAAAAACATATTCAGGTTTTTCTTTTGCAAAAAAGTCAGCAACAATCTGCTGATCAGTCAGATCAAACGGCGGATAAGGAGTATAAACATGGTTTGTATAACCTAGCGTCAAAAGATTCCTCGCTATTGCACTACCAACCATTCCATTGTGACCTGCTATGTATATCTTCGAATTTTTATCCATGTTTTTTTGGTGTTATGGTGTTATGACGTTAGACATTTATGTGCCGTTTTGAAGAGATTTAAAATACTTAGTTAAGGAACAAGGTTTGTTCGAGACTTTTTCTATTTGGGACCTTATTTCTTTATATTGAGTATCATTAATATATGATAAATCAAAAGTGACTATGGTCTGATTCAACAATTCCATAAGACTTGAATATGCTATAGTCATAAAATTTGATTTGTCTTTACCTGTTGATCTGTATGAACCTTCGACGATGTTTGAAGAGACTGAGATTACTGATCGTCTCATCTGACTGGTGATTCCAAATCTTTCATCATCTGGAAATTCTCGGGTAATCTTATAAATTATTTTTGTTAATTCCCTGGCATCATGCCATATTTCAAGTTTTTCAAACGAATAGTTCATTTTTATATTAAGAAAGAATAAACTTTATAACGACACAACGACATAACTTCGTAACGACATAACAACTATTCGATCCGCTTCTTGACTTTTTCAAAATCTGAATTAACCATAATTTTTACCAATTCTTTGAATTTGGTTTTAGGTTTCCAGCCGAGCTTTTCTTTTGCTTTTGCAGGGTTTCCTATCAGGATATCAACCTCAGTTGGTCTGAAATAACGCGGATCAATACTGACCACTTCTTTCCTTGATGATTTCAATTTGCCTGTTTCATTTACACCTTTCCCGGTCCAAACAATCTCTTCCCCCAATACTTTGAATGTTTCTTCAACAAATTCACGAATCGTATGTGTTTCATTAGTTGCCAGAACAAAATCGTCAGGCTGATCTGCCTGTAGAATCCGCCACATACCTTCAACATATTCAGGTGCATAGCCCCAATCTCGTTTCGAATCGAGATTACCAAGTAATATTTTTCCCTGTTGTCCAAGAATAATCTTAGATGCTGCAACTGTGATCTTCCGGGTAACAAAAGTTTTTCCTCTCCGTTCGCTTTCATGATTAAAAAGTATCCCATTAGAGGCAAAAACATTATAGGCTTCCCTGTAATTAACTACAATCCAGTAAGCATATAATTTTGCAGCGGCGTATGGACTTCGGGGATAGAATGGCGTTCTTTCTGTCTGGGGGATTTCCTGCACCTTACCATAAAGTTCAGACGTTGATGCCTGGTAAAAACGTGTTTTTAAGCCTGTTTCTTTAATGGCATCCAGGAAACGAAGAGTTCCAACACCATCAACCTCTGCAGTATATTCTGGTACTTCAAAAGATACCTGGACATGAGATTGTGCACCCAAATTGTAAATTTCGATTGGTTGAATCTTCTCAACCAACCTGTTTAAGTTACTCGAATCAGTTAAATCTCCATAATGTAGAAAAAACCTTTTATTTATATATTCAGGATTATTATAAATATGATCAATTCTGAAAGTATTAAACGAGCTGGATCGTCTTATAATTCCATGCACAATATATCCCTTATCTAACAATAATTCAGTAAGGTAAGAGCCATCCTGTCCTGTTATACCTGATATTAATGCAATTTTTTCCATCTCTTCAAATATTAGCTTTATCTATTATAGAATTACTGGCAAACTCTTTAATTATTATCTTGACTCTTAAGCTATTGTAGATTTATTCTTCATTAGAATACCCAGGAAAGTCTACTTTATCGGCACTGAAAATATTCATAAAATGGATATATACTGAATTGAGAATATCAAAACATCCGCTCACAAAAACTTTCTTCCGGACCATCAATAGATCAGTTTTATTTTTTGGTATAGTTTTAAGAACTAAGTAAGATAAAAGGGTTCGGTTTCAGACTTAGCACAAAGCAAAATTGTTAATGGTCGATCAATTCAAATTTGCTGCTATAACCAGGCACTATCTCCTGCATTCCTTCAATAACTGAAGTTTCGGACATTTTGTTAAGAGACCCGAGTATCTTATCAACCTTTATGTTTATCGTTTCAAAATCTGAATCAGCTACCTGAGCTATGCTGATCTTAGGATGGTGTGTAGGAATCATTGGTTCATCTTCTGAAAAAAGTTCCTCATAGAGTTTTTCGCCAGGCCTTAATCCAACGTATTTTATTTTAATATCCTTATGTGGTTCTAGTCCCGACAAGCGTATCAGATTTAATGCGACATCCAGCACCTTTACCGGTTCCCCCATATCAAAGACATATATCTCTCCTCCATTTCCCATGAATCCGGCTTCCAGTACCAACTGACATGCTTCAGGGATAGTCATGAAAAAGCGGGTTATGTCCGGATGAGTAATTGTAACCGGGCCACCATCAGCAATCTGTTTGTTAAAAAGAGGAATAACAGAACCGTTTGATCCAAGCACATTTCCGAAACGGGTGGTAATAAATTGTGTCTTAATTCCTTTTCGGCTCGATAATGCATGAACCAGTAATTCACAAATCTTCTTGGTTGCACCCATCACGTTTGTAGGATTCACCGCTTTATCAGAAGATATCATTACAAATTTTTCCGCATTATATTTAATCGCTAGTTCGGAGATAATTTTTGTACCCCCTACATTAACTCTGAAGGCCTCGTGAGGATGTGTTTCCATAAGGGGAACATGTTTGTACGCGGCAGCATGAAAAACAATTTCAGGTTTGTATTTTCTGAAGATCTCTTCCATATATTCAGACCGGGTGATATCCCCAATGATGATCCTGAAGTTGCAACCAGGCATTTTAGTCTTTAACTCCTCCCCCAGGTAAAATGATGGAGTCTCTGCCTGATCGACAATAATCAGCTGTTTTGTATTAAAACGTGTCAGTTGTCTGGCTATTTCAGAACCAATTGAACCGGCACCACCAGTAACGAGTATCGTCTTCCCTATCAAACCATTTTGTATCTTTTCAAGATCGAGAGTTATGGGATCTCTGCCAAGTAAATCTTCGAATTTGACTTTTTTAAGGTTCCTGACTTCCAGTTGACCGTTCATCCAGGTATCGAATGATGGTGTATCAAGTATTTCACAACCAAACTGGATCATTGACTCAATTACTTCCTTCTTCTTCGCCGGTGCAATGTTATTTATTGCAATTATAAATACCTTCACATCTTCATTATCAATAAAATCCTTTGTGAGAACCTCTCCTGAAAAAACCTTATACCCGTCGACTTTTTTTCCCTGAATTCTTTTTTCATCATCAATAAACCCCTTAAGTCTATACAGATTTTTAGGGTCTCCTTCAATAAGCCTTTTTACCAGGATACCCATTTCACCTGACCCATAGATCAATACATTTTTCCTGTCGTGAGAAGAGGAAGAAGCAAATTCATAAAATATTTTTACAACTACCCTGAAAAAGAAAAGAAGAATTGTAACAGCTCCGGTATGTATAAGAAGAATCGATAATGGTATATTGAAAATAGGGCTCCATTCATATTTTCGGCTCATGATAGTAATTAAAAACAGAACTGCCAGTCCACTCAGGTTGGTAATAATGATTTTATATGTATCCCTGATAGTTGTATGCCTTATCATTCCTGAATAGGATTTGAAAACTAAATTGAAAATTGCATATACAGCTAACACAAGATATGACTGCCTGAATACTATTGAAATATCAAAAGTATAGACTTCAAAATTGTATCTAAGCATATAGGCAAGAAGGAACGAGAAAAAGACAGTTCCGGAATCAATAAGAAAGACCAACCAACGGGGCAACGAATGATTTTTAAAAACACGAATAATCTTTCTTTTAAATAATTCTATCATTTCAAGATATGTTGGGTAAAATTTGTAATTAAAGTCTGAAATTAAGATGCATAATCAGACGAAAAGGTTACAGGGGAAAAGGTTAATGTTCTCAGTATTTGATTAAGCTATCGCATCGTCAGTCACATAGCTGATATATGTATATGTCTGACTATCTGTTTATTCAGATATTTATTGTAACAAATGTTACAAATTCTTCCAATACCATTTAACCGCCTCTTTAAGGCCATCTTCAACATTTAATGTCGGTGAATAGTATAATAGTTTTTTAACCTTTTCAATTGATGCCAATGAATGTGGAATATCCCCTGCCCTGGCAGGTCCGTAAACCGGTTCGATAGTCAGAATATCATGATCGAATTCAGCTGCCAGATTGCGGATAAAATAGAATAACTGATTAAGAGATGTCCTTTCTCCATGAGCAACGTTATAAACCTGGTTCAAGGCCGCCTTATTCTGAACAACTGCTGCCAGGTGATTAGCCTGAACCACATTATCGATATACGTAAAATCACGTGAAACAGATCCATCTCCATTTATGACAGGCACTTCATGCTTCATAAGCATCTTCATGAATTTCGGGATAACCGCTGCATAAGCTCCATCCGGATCCTGACGCTTGCCAAAAACGTTGAAATATCGTAATCCAACCACATCAATTCCATAAGTCGTTGCAAAATTGCCTGCAAACAATTCATCAACATATTTGGTTATTGCATAAGGAGATAAAGGAGAACCAATCTTATCTTCAACTTTCGGCAAATCAGGATGATCCCCATAAGTGGAAGAACTCGCGGCATAAATAAATCTTTTAACGCCTGATTCTTTTGAAGCAAAAAGAACTTTAACAAAACCACCTATATTTACATCGGTAGATGTTATTGGGTCTATTATAGACCGCGGCACCGACCCTAAGGCTGCGTGGTGAAAGACAATATCTATGTTTTCTACAGCTTTTAAACAGTCGTTATAATTACGGATATCACCCTCAATAAGTTTAAACTCAGGATTGTTTGCAAATGCTATCAGGTTTTCTCTTTTGCCAGTCGAAAAATTATCGAGACAAACAACTGTATTTCCTGAATGTAAAAAAGAGTCTACAAGATTTGAGCCGATAAAACCTGCTCCGCCAGTAACCAACACTCTTCTATCCTTCAAGATTCGTTCCATCAGCAATTTAAAAAAACAATATTACAAATTTTAACAGAATTTAACGTTATAAGTATCACTCTTTTTCAAACATCATTAGTATTTCATTCAATATAAATTCGGCTGTCTTCCCATCTCCGTAAAAACCAGGATATTCAAGATCTGAATGTGCATCAACAAAATAAAGGAACTCATGTCTGATGCGAGCAGGATCAGCGCCCACAAGCTTTGCAGTTCCATTATTCACCAGTTCAATCCACTCAGTTTCGTTTCGGAGTACAATACAAGGCCTCTTAAAAAAATGTGATTCTTTCTGAACACCTCCTGAATCAGTCACAATCATCCTGCAGTTTTTCTCAAGAAGAATCATTTCAAGGTATGAAACAGGTGGTATAATCTTTACATGCACACAATGGGTAAGGTCATCATAAAGATTTTTAAGCTTGTTTCTCAGTATAATAACAGTTCTCGGGTGCAATGGCATTACAAGAACAATATCCTTTTCTTCAGCCAGCACTTTAAGTGTAACGAAAATTTCTTTGAGCCGCTCTATGTCATCGGTATTACTATCCCTGTGAATTGTAACAAGAACATAATTATTTCTTACAAGTGACATTTTTTCAAGAAATCCGGCCTTCTTCTTTTCCGCGAGTTCAGCAAAAAATAATGTATTATCGTACATTATATCACCAGTCAGATAGATTTTGGGATTATTTATGGTATATGGCGGACTGTTTTCAGGTCTGAATCCTTCGCCCATAAGGTTCTTAAAAGCTGCATTAGTCGGAGCGAAAAGCAGTGTCGATGAATGGTCACTCATTATCCTGTTTAATTCCTCCGGCATGATTTTATTGAATGATCTCAGTCCGGCTTCAATATGAATTACCGGAAAGTGAAGTTTTGAAGCTGCTAAAGCTCCCGCGAGTGTAGAGTTTGTGTCACCATAAAGCACGACACAATCAGGTTTTTCCTTTATGAGAACCTCTTCAATCCCGGTAATCATCATTGAGGTTTGGCGTCCGTGACCTGCTGAACCAACTCCAAGATTATAATGGGGCTTATGTATTTCAAGCTCATCGAAAAAGACTTCAGACATCTCTTTATCGTAGTGCTGTCCAGTATGAACAATAATTTCAGTAATATCTTTGGAATAATAATTCCGGATTGCCCTGCTAATCGCTGATGCTTTTATAATCTGAGGTCTTGCTCCTACAATATTAATAAGTTTTATATGCGGCATTGAATCGTGAAATTTTATCAGGCTATTTGGCGTAATTTACCGCTCGCGTTTCCCGGATTACAGTAATTTTTATTTGTCCGGGGTAGGTCATTTCATTCTGAATTTTACGGGCAATTTCAAAGGAAAGACCTTCAGCCTCTTTATCAGTAACTTTTTCGGCTCCGACTATAACCCGAAGTTCTCTACCGGCTTGTATTGCATAAGTTTTCATTACACCAGGGTACTGGAGGGCAAGGGATTCAAGTTCTTTTAATCTTTTAATATACGATTCAACAACTTCACGCCGTGCCCCTGGGCGCGCACCGGAAATAGCATCGCAGACCTGAACAATCGGGGCGATCAGAGTTGTCATTTCTGTTTCATCATGATGAGAACCAATTGCATTGCATATTTCAGGTTTCTCCTTGTATTTTTCAGCCATTTTCATCCCTAATATTGCATGTGGCAATTCCGGTTCATCATCAGGTACTTTGCCAATATCATGAAGAAGTCCGGCCCTTTTTGCCAGTTTTGCATTCAGTCCAAGCTCTGCTGCCATAATTGAGCAGAGGTTAGCTACCTCTCGTGAGTGCATAAGAAGATTCTGACCATATGATGACCGGTATTTCATCTTACCTATTAATCTTATAAGCTCCGGGTGTAATCCATGTATACCTAAATCAATGGTAGTTCTTTTCCCAACCTCCAGTATCTCCTCCTCAACTTGTTTCCTGGTTTTCTCAACCATCTCTTCAATTCTGGCCGGATGTATTCTCCCATCTGTAACCAGTTGGTGAAGTGCAAGTCTTGCAACTTCTCTTCTGATCGGATCAAAAGCAGAAAGGACAATCGCTTCAGGTGTATCGTCAACGATAATTTCAACACCGGTGGCAGCTTCAAGTGCACGGATATTCCGACCTTCACGGCCGATGATGCGACCTTTCATCTCATCCGATTCAATGTGAAATACTGTTACTGCATTTTCAATGGCATTCTCGGCCGCAACCCGCTGGATTGTCTGAACCACAATCCTTTTAGCTTCTTTGTTGGCAGTCATTTTTGCTTCATCAAGGATTTCGTTAACATACGACATGGCTCCTGTTTTTGCTTCCTCCTTCAGGGATTCAATAAGATGGTTTTTTGCTTCTTCAGCCGAAAAACCCGAAATAGCCTCAAGTTGCTCAACCTGTTGCCTGTGAAGACGTTCTAATTCTTCTGATTTTTTGTCTACCAGCTCAAGCTGAGAAGTAAGATTTCCTCGTATCGCATCAGCCTCATTCTTTTTTCGTTGAGCCTCTTCAATTTTCTGTGACAGAGACTGTTCTTTCTGAGCTATTCTGCTTTCGGCCTGTCCTATCCTGCTGTTTTTTTCATTGATAACCTTTTCATGTTCTGTTTTCAGTTGAAGAAATCTTTCTTTTGCCTGAAGGATTTTTTCCTTTCTGATTACTTCAGCTTCTGCCTCTGCTTCACTTACTATTTTACGACTTTTGTTCCTTAATGCAAATTGCCAGATGAAAAATGAAGCACCAAAACCCAGCACAAGGACTGAAATACATAGGACAATCAACAGCCCGTTACTTAATGTTCCTATTATTAATGTCATCATTAATTGTATTAGTTAAATATATATTAATAAAAAACCCGCAAAGTTCCTTCAGCTTTTATAAAACCCCATATCTGAATGGCTGGAGCTACTAATCCAGTTCAAACGTCCACTGTTCCGCCGGTTGGCGGAAGCCCGACGAATCGGGATGAGGCCTGTTCTACCTGAACTAAGAGTTGCTCCAAAGTTTTAACTGTTGAGTTTCAAAAATGAATGAAGAAACAATGCGGGCAATTAAGTTTTCTATTTTAAAGAACGCTGTTACTCTTTTATATCAAGAACTGAATCAATTTTTTGTATCAGTTCTTTTAAGGCATCGGGAAGATAATCTTTTTCAAGTTTTTCTTCTTCTTCAGTAAGCTTAATCACATACTGCAGGGAAGCCATAGCCAAAAAATCCTGTACATCCTTATCGGTGTACCTTTGCTTGTACTGCAGCACTTTTTCATTTATCATCCTGGCTGCTTTCCTGATCTTCTCCTCGTTTTCCCGTTCTACCTTCAATGGATAATATCTGTCCGCCACATTAACCCTGATTGAAAGCTTATCATCCATTGNNGCGTTTTCACCTTCACCCAACAATGCTCCTGATAATTTAATCCGTTCGTATTTAATTTCCAATTCTTTCATTTTTTCTTCCCGCTCCTGAAGCAGACCTTTCAGTACTTCGTTCCCACTTTTAAGTTCCGTCACTTCAAGCTTCAGATTATTATACCGATCCAACAATTCATCCAGTTTTCTGTTNNTAATGATATTTTCAAAAATTTGACTGAAATAGTTTGCCTTAATAAACCAGAAGCATAGCTTTGCATCTCTGTCTATTTAAAAATTGAACACTATGTTCCTGATCAGATTTTTTATTTTTAGTACATTGTTCTACAGTACCTTAAATGATATTCCAAAGGATAAATCAATATTCATTTCCCCGTTAAAGATACCTCAGTTATTATCCGCAAACTTCGGCGAGCTGAGAATAGACCATTTTCATTCCGGTTTAGATATTAAAACACAGGGTGTTACGGGGAAAGAAGTTGTCGCTTCAGCAAATGGATATATCTACAGGATAAGTGTTTCTCCGGAAGGGTTTGGGAATGCAATATATATAAGGCATCCTTCAGGTTATTCAACAGTCTATGGGCACCTTGACAGGTTTATAACTAAAATTGAGGATTATGTCAAAACACAGCAATATGCTAAAAAAAGCTTCCAGATAACATTGTATCCTGAAAAAGAAGAATTTCCGGTTAAGCAGGGTGAACTCATAGCATATTCAGGGAATTCAGGCAGTTCAGGGGGCCCGCATCTGCACTTTGAGATAAGAAAATCAGACAACGAAAAACCCGTCAATCCTCTGCTTTTTGAATTTGGTATGGTTGACAATATCCCACCTGTTATTGAAAAGCTTGTAATATACCCTATTGACCACCACACATTAATTAATGACCAGAATACAATTAAAAAGGTAATAGTTACCGGAGGTCGTGGTGTATATTCTGTAACTCAGGAAAACGAAATATCAATAAGCGGGCTTGCAGGATTTGGGATAAAGGCATACGACATGCTGAACGACAGCCCCAATAAAGTTGCCGTATATTCAATTGAATTGTTAATTGACAGTGCTTCAATTTTTAAATATATAATGGACGGTTTCTCTTTCGATGAGTCAAGGTATGTTAATAGTCATATTGATTATGAGACCTATATGAAGGATAATATCTATATTGAAAGGGCCTATGTTCTGCCTGACGATAAATTGAGTGTCTATAAAAATGTCATCAACAGGGGTTTATTCAACTTCAATGATAATAAATCTCATCGTGCCAAGATTATTGTTACTGATGCCAACAATAACAAGTCAGTGTTATCATTTCAAATAAAAGCACAATCAGAAACAGCACAGCCGGTTCAGGGGTTCATTGATAAGAATACTAAAGTGATGCCATATAACCAAACCAATAAGTTTTCAGCTGATAATATTTCAATAAGTATACCTGAAGGAGCACTCTATGACACGCTTTACTTTTCTTATAAAAAAGAAGAAGGAACAAGTGAGATGTTCTCAGATCTTCATTATATCCATGACAAATTCACCCCTGTCCACAAGGCTTATTCTCTATCAATAAAACCAACATCTATTCCAGCCGGGAAAGAGTCAAAAATGCTTATAGTTCAGCTGGGCGATGATCAGAAAAAAAGCCCTGTAAATGGCATCTGGACTGAAGGATCTCTTTCAGCGGATGTTCTTTCTTTTGGCAGATTCTATATCGGGATCGATACTGTTGCACCTGTTATTTCAGCTATTGGATTGCTTCCGGGTGCAAATCTTACCGGAAAGAAGGAACTCAGAATCAAGATCACTGATGAACTATCAGGTATAAAGTCATATGAGCCATCAATAGACGGAAACTGGGCTCTGTTTGAATATGATCAGAAAAACGACATGCTAATTTACAAATTTGATGAAAAAAGGATCAAAAAAGGAACTGAGCATAAACTATCACTTAAAGTAACTGACAATAAGGATAATAGCAGTTTATTTAAATCTACTTTTACCTGGTAAAAATCTATCAATCGCCACATTCGTGGCTAAGATAACTTAAACTAGTGTTGCATAAGAGCGTAATATAAAAAGTAGTTCCACAGGTGAAGAAACTATTAAAATACAGTATTTTAACTTTGTGGTGCCTTTATAAACAACCCCTGGAGAGTGTTGTCTCGGACAATTGATGATCTGTTAATTATTTCTAAATACCGGAAAAACCGATAAATTTGACTATCTTTGTCCCATTATGGAAACATTACTGATTTTCAGGTGTTATCATAATTAAGTTCTAGTCCATATTATTTGTACCTCAGTTAAGATAATAAATAGATCTGTTTCTATTTAAAAGTTCGGCGACTATTAAAGACGAACAGAGGAACATCTCTTAACATTTAAATTACATTTATATAGATTATGATGGATGGAAGCATTTAAAAGTGTTTCTGCAATACGGGTATGATTATTTGTAAAGTAGACTCACATACTGAAAATTAATATTAATTAATTATTTGAATAAAGTAATAACATGCAAGAAAAAAAACAGACCGCTTTTAAAACACCGGATATAACAAGAATGCAGGAAGTCGTGATCAATCCAAGGACGAAGATATATATAGCTGTTGGGGCTGATCCTGAAGAAGCAAGAAGCCGCTACTGGGCAAGACAGGATGCTAAAGGTAAGGTTCTCCTGACGCCTAAAAAACCTGTTTTAAGCTAATTCCGAACAGACTTTTTCAACTTTATAACTTAATATATTTTGGCCGGATAAACACCACGGCTGATCATATTATTGATACTATCAACAACAAAAGGTTTATCTTCCCGATAGGTAACGCCGAACCATCTCTCATTGCTCATTAAGATCTTAATGGTTATTTCACCGTTTTTAACAAATTTATCAATAGATGTAGGAATATCAAGCTCAGCTTTCAGATCCATCCCGCTTCTGTTGATGAAGTTTCTGAACTCATCGCCAAGGAAATTGAAACACGATGGTTTAAAACCCCACAGGTTCATTGATACGACCTCATTCCCTGTAAACTCCTGGAATTTCCCGTCGGAAAGAGGTGCTTTTGCTCCATCAGGTGTTTTCTCAATCTGACGTGTTTCTATAATATTTTTCAGAAGACCATCTGCTCCTACTCCGCAGACTCCCCTGTTTACATGTCCGTGATCGGATAAAGTATTTCCAATCTTATAACCTACAATACAATAGCAATTCGGGTCTCTATCATTAACCAGAAAATCATGAAGGGTTTTAAATGAGTCAACACCATAATAATCGTCTGCATTTATCACACCGAATGGTTCTTTTATCTTTTTTGAAGTAACGAGGATTGCATGACTGGTTCCCCAGGGTTTTTGCCTTTCAGGAGAGACTTTAACACCTTCTGGCAGATTAGTGATCTCCTGGAAAACATAGTCAACCTCAATTTTCCCTTTAAGCTTTTTTACAAATCGTTCCTTAACCTGTTCCTCTATATCACGTCTTATCACAAAAACTATTTTACCAAATCCTGCACGTATTGCATCATAAATAGAATAGTCAATTATTGTTTCGCCGGAAGGTCCTACTTCATCAAGTTGCTTATTGCCACCATAGCGTGTTCCCATTCCTGCAGCCAGAACTAATAGAGTTGGTTTCATAATGTTAAATTTTTTGTTCAGGACAATTATACAGAAAAAATCATTACTTTTATTAGAAAGATCAAAAATATGACCATGAATTTCATTCTTGAAATATGTGTTGACAATGTTGAATCTGCAATAGAAGCTCAGAATGCCGGAGCTGACAGAGTAGAGTTATGCAATAATCTTCCAAAGACAAAATGTTTCAATGGGCGGCACCTCAGGCATTCCTGAATTTTCCAGAAAAGTCGCTGACCCTGATATGATAAGAAGCATAATCAATAAGCTTAAATTGATCTGAAATATCCTTTGAAATCTTAATGGGCTTGTTACCTTTGTGATTCTTAATTCAAAAACAATTTTTAATATTTAATAGTGATTTTTATGAAAAAACTATCTGTATCAATATTTTTATTATTATCATTTTTGTTAACTGATCAGAGTATCAATGCCTGTACAAATTTTCTTGTAACCAAAGGTGCGTCTGTAAAAGGATCTACAATGATAACCTATGCCGCAGACTCGCATCAATTATATGGAGAACTATATTATTGGCCGGCAAAAGACTATCCTCAGGGCACTATGCTTGATGTTATTGAATGGGACACCCAAAAGTATATGGGGAAAATTTTACAGGTGGCACATACCTACTCTGTAGTCGGAAACATGAATGAACATCAACTCGCTATAGGAGAAACTACATACGGGGGTAGTGAAACTCTTGTTGATACGACAGCCATCGTCGATTATGGTAGTCTTATATATCTTACACTTCAGAGAGCTAAAAATGCCAGGGAAGCTATAAAAGTCATGTCTGACCTGGTATCTGAATATGGTTATGCCAGTGAAGGTGAATCATTTTCATTTGCTGATCCGAATGAAGCATGGATTTTTGAAATTATTGGTAAAGGAGCTAATAATAAAGGTGCCGTATGGGTAGCACGTCGTATTCCTGACGGATATATTTCAGGACATGCAAACCAGGCAAGGATACAGACTTTTCCACTATCTACCGGTAAAAAGAACAGTATTGCAATTACTTCAAAAGAACTTAACCGGGTTTCTGAACCTAATATTGAATGTGTATATGCATATGATGTAATCGAATTTGCCAGAAGCAAGAATTTATTTAAAGGTAAAGATGCTGAATTCAGTTTTTCCGACACTTATAATCCGATTTCTTTTTCAGGCGCCCGTTTTTGTGAAGCACGCGTTTGGTCCTTCTTCAAATCAGTTAATGCTGA
>PLNF01000126.1 GCA_003141715.1 Bacteroidales bacterium
TCCAGAACAAATGCCTGTTTATCAATATCCCAGTAAGTCAGATCAGATGCCCTGAGAGGAATTGATACTTTTACAGTTTCTCCTTTACGAACAAATACTCGTTTAAAACCCTTCAATGCTATACCCGGGCGATCTACTTCGGAATCGGGAAAACTTACATAAAGCTGAGTCACTTCATCACTGTCGAAGTTTCCAGTATTTTGCAGGTTGAATGTCAGATTAACCACTTCATTACTTTTCAATGAGTTTTTTTCAGATTTTAGTCCTGAATACGTGAAACTTGTATATGTCAACCCGTAACCAAAAGAATATAACGGCACATTCTTTTTATACATATAAGTTCTTCCATTCCTGATATTGTAATCGAGAATAGGAGGCAACTGATCAATTGAAGATATCCATGTCTGTACCAGTCGTCCGGCAGGACTGATTTTACCAAAGATCACCTCAGCAATTGCATTTCCCATTTCCTGACTCGACTGACTGACATGTAATATTGCAGGCACATGTTCTTTTGACCAGTTTATTGCGTATGGGAAACTGGATACCATGACAAGTATGGTTTTTGGATTTGCTGCAATAACCAGTTTTACCAGATCTTCCTGCTCAATAGTAATCGCCTGTCTGTCAACATCTTCCCGGCCATCACTAGCCACATGGTTTTGTCCCCAGCCCAATCCATAACTTAGCGGATGGTTACCAATACATACAATAGCCACATCACTTTCCTTCGCAGCAATAACAGCTGAATCAGCTTTATTACCTGCTGCAAACCTGATTGTGATATTCTCACCTGCTGCATTTCTAATGCCTTGTAAAATACTAATTCTGTAAGGAGGTGTCCCCGAATACCAGTCTGATATAACTGAGTTAGCGGAGGGACCTATAACTGCAATTGATTTTATCTTATCCTTCTGAAGAGGGAGAAGCATATTTTCATTCTTTAGCAGTACAATTGATTTTTCAGTAGCCTTACGGGCCAGTTCGTGCGCTTCCTTCTTTGTCCACGGAGCAATTGTATCTGAAATTCCTATCTCTGAATAAGGATTTTCGGTTGAACTATTCAATAATCCTAACTTTAGGAGGACTCTGAAATTTCCGTAAATAGCTTCATCAATATCTTTTTCACTAATAAACCCCTTTTCCAATGCCTCTTTAACTGAAGCTCTGTAATCATCGAGAAACATTGTAATTCCGGCTTTGATACACGCTGCGGCAGCTACAGGTAATGAAGAATAGTATGCATGTGTGGTTATCAGTTGCTTAAATGCACCGCCATCAGTTGATATAATACCTCTTAATCCCCACTGTTTCATTGTAACATTGCGTAGTACCGGATTTACTGTGCATGGAATACCATTATATTTATTATAAGCAGCCATAAAAGCCTGCGATCCGCCTTCTGTAACTCCTTTGTAAAATCCGTAAGAATAATACTCGTGGAACAGACGTTCATCAAAATCAGAACTGTTATAAGCACGATTATTTTCATTGCTGTTCGCCAGAAAGTGCTTCATGAGTGAGGCTGTCTTCCAATATACCGGATTGTTACCCTGGAGTCCTTTTACATAGGCTGTTACGAGAATTCCCGTCAGGAACGGATCCTCACCATAGCACTCTTCTGTTCTTCCCCATCTGATATCCCTGCCAAGATCCGCATTAGGGGCAAAAACTATAAGCCCTGAAATTCCGAAATTTTTGTTTTGAGCGAGATACCTGCTTTCAGTGGCTTCCCAGTCGGCGACTTGTTGCAGGATCTCAGGATCCCACATTTCGGCAAGGCCGATAGCCTGGGGAAAGGTTGTGGTTGGTGAAGCTTTTGCTCCTTTCACTGCCCAGTTAGCCGGACCGCTATATGCCAGCCCATGAAGTCCCTCAACGGTGTGGGTACCTTTTATTCCAAGACGGGGAACAGAAATTCTGGTAGAAAGAGAATTTATTTTCTCATCAAGTGTAAGCAAAGAAATAAGGTTTTTAATCCTCTCATCTTCAGATCGATGAATATCCTGAAAAGGATAGCTCTGTGCAGATCCAATAATCTGCATCAGAACGAAAACAAGAATTAAATAATTCTTTTTCATAGTTATAGTTTTCCGTGTTCTCAATTATTTCTTACAATTATGCCATCCATGGCCGTTGACGCTCTTTAACCCGGGAAAGTGTATTAAGAGCGATGTTTACATCTTCAACGATCTGAAAATCGTACATTCCCATACAAACAAAATCTGCTCCATTTGTAAATGCATACTTAAGTCCTTCCTCTGGTGTGATTGCTCCGGCAGCCAAAACCTTAAATGCAATCCAGGGTTCCTTAAGAGTTGCCATGTAACTAATGGTTTCTTTCGGATCAAAATCGAAATAATTGTCATTCCATTCAGCATTGGATTTTGCAGACCAGTAATCGTGACTGTGGCAGGTTTTTACCCAAAAATCCGGTTTCAATCCATGTTCAACACAAACTTTAATTGCCTCTATCCTGTGTGCACCAATTCCAGCTGGTTTTCCATGACTTCTGATCTCCTCGAGTCCTTTTCTGATAAGCTC
>PLNF01000088.1 GCA_003141715.1 Bacteroidales bacterium
TGGATAGAAAATGGGTACCGGATAAGAACAGCAGTAACAGAATGGGAAAGTATAAGTATTGATACACCGGATGATCTGGAGAAAGCAAAATTACTTTTAGAGCACTTATTTTAAAATATTACTAACTTTAGCACAATATTTGATAGAGATAATCAAAATATAATTTATGAAGAGAAGTTTACTCTTTATTTTCTTATTAATTTTCACCTTAACCCTTCATGGTCAGAAGGATACTATTAATCTTATCGGAGCTCCTGCTCAAAAAGACTTTTCAAGAGAAACTGGTAATGTGAGTGTAAGTATATATCCTGTACCCGTCAGGGATAACAGTTTTACTATAAAAACTAACAGGGATATCTCTTTTGTGAAGATTACCAACATTATTGGCCAGGATGTTTTCAGACTCCGGTATAATGACCCCCAGCAATTGATAAAGATCATTCTCGAAAATCCCAAAAGGGGAATGTACCTGGTTACGATTATTTTCAGCGACGGAATCAGAGTGGTAAAAAAAATAATGGTGGAACAATCTGAATAAAAATAAAATTTACTATTTTCGTCTTTTGTTGGAAATTTTTGGGGAATTATTCCGCAATTTATTACGATTATCTGAGTTTATTATTCAAGGTTGAATAAACAATCCGCTTAATTGATTGTTTAATTCATTACCGTATTGATGAATTGTCAAATTTATTAATAAATATATCTATGGAAGACGGTGTAAATGTATTTTCAATAAAGGATCTTGAAAATTTCTCGGGTATTAAAGCGCATACAATAAGGATCTGGGAGAAGAGGTACAAGATACTTGAACCCGACAGAACCGACTCAAATATAAGAACTTACAGCGAAACAGAGCTTAAAAAGATCCTAAATGTTGCATACCTTAACCGGAATGGACTGAAAATATCCAAAATTGCCAGGCTGGACGAGGACGAACTTACCCAGCAGGTAATGACAGTCAGCAGCAAACACGATGATCTGGATCAGAATTTTCAGCCTGGAAAAATTCTTATGTCGGCCATCAGATTTAATGAGACTTTATTCAAAGAGGCACTCTTTCCATTCATTAAACACCAGGGCATTGAAAATGCTTATTCCCATTATCTCCATCCTCTCCTCGAAAAAGCCAGAATCCTCTGGCAGACCGGAAGTCTCTCAAGAGCTCAGGAACAATTCGTCAGAAATACTATCAAACAGATCATTATTATTGAAGATAACTTACTTAAACCTGTTACCGGCAAATCAAGACCTGCTGTGGCCATGATTAATACATCTGATAATCTTACAGATAACAATTTTCTCTTTTATAAATATGCCCTGAAGAAACGAGGATTTGATGTGATCTTTACAGGAGGCATTCTTCCTGCATCCGAAGTAATAGAGATACATAAAATAAAACCTTTTGAATACCTTGTGGTAAACTCAAGTGCATTTGATTTTGCTGAAAAGAAAATAGGGTATTTCAACAGTATCGGAAAATCACTAATGATAAAAAAGATTATTCTTACTGATTCTCCTGAAGAGTTTGCAACTAAAAAATCTTACGATAAGTTGTTAATAACCAGAGATCCGGCCAATTTTATTAAGGCGATCGAGTCTCTCCTCTAGCTTGTTCTTTTCGGGAAAGAAACAGAGAGTATTGTTTCAAACATCTAATATTTAATCCATTACACCTTTCTCATTTTGATAAAATGATCTTCTTCTATGGAAAGATCGATGGTTGGAACTTTGACTTTTACATCAGAAATCTGTTTAAGAATACGTTCAGCAAAATACTTTTTCTTAATATCGGAGTCCATATTAAAACGATGGTTGAAGGCTTTGGTTATTTTAACAACCTCTTTCCAGGTATTAATTGTATTACTTTCAAGATAACATCCCGTAAATGCTTCCCATATATAATTTATTGCCGAACTTGAAGGATGCAGCATATCGTCATCATAGAACCTGTAATCTCGCAGATCATCCATAACAAGCTCATAAGCAGGGAAGTACTGCGGAGACGCTTTATGTTTAAGTAACTCATCTACTGCCACAAAAAGAACCGATTTACTGACCTGGTTTCCATGAGCCCCATCCTTCCAGTGTCTGACAGGACTTATAGTAAAAACTATCTGCAACTGAGGAAAGAGTAAATGAAGTTTGTCAAGTTGTTCTGTCCATAAAGTTACTATTTCATCTACAGTCAGCATTTTAGATTCAAACTGATCAGAGGGTATTTTATGACAGTTTGAAACAATCAGATCTGATTTCTTCAGCTTATAAACCCTTGCTGTGCCAAGTGTCACAAACAAAAATCGGGCGCGTTTTAAAAATTCAAATGCTTCTTTCGATCTTCTGTTTATTTTTTCGAGTACTATTGAAGGATCTTCAGATGAGAAATCTGTGTAGTGATAGAAACTAAGCCATGTACCATTATAATAATGAAGATCCTCCGGGAAAAACTTTTTTCCATTTGTAATGGTATCCAGAGTATTGCAAACCGATACCGGATTGAAAACGGTTCCGGCAGGATTAATCATTACCGGCATATGACCCATCTCCATCTGAGAGCCTATTGAGGAGGCGAAACATGAGCCAATGAACATCACCCGATCGTTGTAAGTGATTTTATTCTTAAAGGGCTCAAGAGAAAATGTGGTTCTTAGTTCCATGATACTTAAAACTATAACATATTAATTGTTCTTCCTGTTTATCCAGCCCATTATATATTTAAATACCTCATCTTTGAATGGTTCATTGTGTAATTCATGATAACCGCCATCCCATATTTTCAACTCGACCATGTTCGTTTTTCCTGCAAACTCCCGGCTGCCTTCAACTGAAAGAATCATATCATCACTTCCATGGAGGATAAGTGTTGGAACTTTAAGTTCGGAAGCATGTGTAAGTGAATAGTTTGCAGCATCAACCGATTCAGAGAACAATCTAACTGATATTCCCCCATGAACAAGAGGATCGGTTTTATACTTCTCCACTACAACCTTATCATGGGAAAGATGATCTGCATTAAGTCCCGTTGGCTGGATGAGGCCCGGAATGAGGTGCTTCATAACCGAAGCTATAAAAAGCTTAATCTTTGGAGGTTCGAATGCAAGACGAAGATATGGAGAGGTAACTATTGAACCTTTTACTTTCGGGTTTCTTCTTAAAAGGTAATCCAGGACTATTCCTCCGCCCAGACTGTGCCCATAGATATAAACCGGACACCCGGGGAAAGTCTGATTGCAGCTTTTGATGAGGATATCTATCATTTCTCCAAGCAGGGCGTAACTTTTTATATCACCTCTGTTTCCATCAGAACGGCCATGACCTGGCAGATCAACACCGGCAAAACCTATACCCTCTTTATTGAACAGTGTAGCCCAATGATCATAGCGATGAATGTGTTCACCAATACCATGCACAAATACTATTACTGCTTTCAGGTTTTCTCCGGGGCTCTGAATCATCCCTCGTAAAACCTGTCCGTTACTAAGTTTAATATTAAAATCCATAACATTTTTCTTTAAAATTACGAAAGTTGATCAAATATTGCATATATGCTTAAGGTAGAATTTTAATTTATCCTTAATCGAACCTTAACCCATTCTTAATCCCTCCTCTTTTAGTATGGTTTAAATTTGTAAAAGATTAGTTCTTTGGTTACTATGACAATTTTTAACAATAAGTATATTCAATTTAAAACAGGCATAAATTTTAATATATCAATTTATACACTATTTAGACTACATTGAGAAAATAGACTTTATTTAACTGAATATCACCTTTATACAAATGAATATTATTTATAAACGGGACAGAATATAACGATTTTAAGATATTAAGATTTGCATATCTTTATTTATTTGTATAAATTTGTTTCAACAATAAAAACTAAGAGCTATGACACAGTATGAATTTAACACCAGCCTGATAGAAATGAAGACAAATCTTCAAAGATTTGCAATGAGCCTCACCTCCGACCGTGACAGAGCTCTGGATCTGGTACAGGATACATATCTGAAGGCTATTACTTATAAAGATAAATTCGTCGATTACACCAATCTCAAAGCCTGGGTATTTACAATAATGAAGAATACTTTCATTAATAACTACAGGCGAAATGTGAAAGAGAATACCATTATTGATGGTACACAGGACCTCTATTATATTAACCAGCCGCACGACAAAGGGTTTATTTCGCCCGAGTCGAAATATGCGGAAGGTGAAATCGAAAACGCAATTGATTCTTTAAGTGATGAATTCAGAGTTCCATTCAGGATGCATATAGAAGGTTACAAATATAAAGAGATTGCTGATGAACTCAGATTAAAAATAGGAACAGTGAAAAGCAGAATCTTCTTCACGCGTCAGAAATTAATGCTAATGCTAAAAGATTATTCCAGATAATTAGAAAATTCAGAATATTAGTTAGTTAGAATAAGGGTTAAAAAGACTGAGATGCTCAGTCTTTTTTTATTACCTTCATAATCACCCCTGAAAGTACAAATACAAGGAATAATCCTGAAACAATCCATGCCCAAGTGTTAGGTATCTTCGATTCAGCCCACATTTCATATGGTTCAGTCATGAAATAGTCAGACTTAACAGGCCAGAGTAATACATGGCTGCTGTCTATGAAACCGTTGGTCCCGATCAGTTTCCCGGGCATTACAATCCTGACAGAATAATCTTTGAAACTCACAAAAAAGTATTTAGTAACAGATCCGAGAGCTGAATCTGCTTCTGTTTTATATTTCAGGGCATTTTCTTCCCCGATGAACTTTCTAAGTATAATTCCTGCTGACCATAAACTATCAAATTTCTTATCATTTGCCTCAACAACTTTAATAAATTCATCTTCTCTGGCTTTTAAAGATTCTCTTGTCATGTCTTTACCTGCTCTCTCTGCAATAAGATCAGAAAATTTCCCAATCCATTCTGAAACAATGTTTTTTGTGGACCAGAGATCAGTTTTATGTTTAACTGAATCCGCAAGAGCCCTGAATTTAAGACTATCCGGACCTGTTTCTTTTTCGTGTTTCAGGCTTTCAGGAGAATAAAAATAGAGGAGTTCTTCACTATTAAGGAAATCTTTCACAGGGTAGCCAAAGGACAACTGTCTGTCTATCCTTTCAGAGAATCTGAATTCAGTGTTGAACCATTTAAACCTTTTTCTAAATCCGACTTGTCTTAACATCCCTTTGTTAGTTCCTGAATCTGATTTATAAGCCAGGTTTATCTCATCGATATTTTTAAATTGCTTCACTGCTCTTTTAATCCAGGTAGTATCTCCTTTCCGGTTTATTTCAATCGAATCTTTTACGATCCAGGTACTGTCAAGTGGAACCTGAAAATCAGATTTTTTAAAAATATTTTTAAGGTTTCGCATCTCGATCTTTCTCGTAACGGACCCGTCGGGATGAACATAATTCGTCACTACTGTTTCAGGATCATCGCATGAAACAATGAACATAAGAATCAATGATACTATCAGTTTAATTGATTTTCTTTTCATGGCTTTAAAGATTAATTTTTGTGCGATTAGTTTCGATCTGCTTCTTTTCAATCAGCTTTTTCAGCTCAGGATCTCCTTCAATAATGTTTTCAAGTTCTTTATATTTATTCTTCAACTCGTCAACTTTCTCAAGAAGTTCTTTCATCTGTTTTTCCGAAATGGTTATGGTTTTAGAAGGGAATCTTCTCCCGGAATTCTTGTACACCATTAACAATTTCTCTATTTCATCTGTCGGGGTAGATACACTTTCTTTGTCATTAATAACTGTCTGTTTACTAAGCATTCCAATCCGTTTCAAAATGATTCCCTGCTGAAAAACAAAAACCAAAACCAGAAGAATTGAAGCGGCAATAAGTCCTCTTCTAACCCAGCCGATATAAACCCAGCCAAACAGGAAATCAATTATCTCAGGAAGGTTTAATTGGGAGTGATTAACTTTTGTTATCCTTTTAATAACCTCTTTCTCAATATCTTCGGTTGAATCTAACACTGGTTTTGATTCCCTGAGGAGATTCAGAACATTATCGTATTTTTCACTTTCCGGTTTCATAGCTATAGAAATTTTTCAATCTTTTCGGAAATACTTTTTCGTGCGTGATAAAGGTTAGCTTTAACAGCTGATTTACTTATACCGGTAATTTCAGATATTTCATCATTTGACATTCCTTCAAGATCTGATAATACAAAAACTGCTTTTTGTTTTGTACTCAGTCTCTCCGTAAGAATAGATATGATCTTAGAGATTTCGCTATTCTCAAGAGCTATAGACGGTCCCTCTGAAATCATGTTTGAAATAACTCCCCATGTCTGTTCATCTGCCACAAATTCCGGATTTCTTTTCCTCTTTCTCATCTCGTCATAGCATTTGTTAACTACAATTCTGTATATCCATGTTTTATAAACCTGAGATGTTTTGATTTTTTTAAGTTTTTGCCATATTGTTACCATCGTTTCCTGGACGACATCCTTAGCCTGATCTTCATTACCGAGCATCCTGAAAGCCACTGAGTAAGCAAAGGGAGAGGTCAGCTCAACAAGTTTTCTGAAATTGTTAAAATTTCCATCCCTGCATTCTTCTATAAGCTTTATATCTATCAAAATAATTTGTTGAATTGTACTAATAAGACGTCAAATTAACAGCAAGGTAAAAAACATATAGTAATTTTCTTCTTTCTTTCCTCATATTAATGTTTATCCCCTACGGGGAATCAGCTGAATCCTGCTATGGAGTAAACAAGTCTCCGTTTTAGAATTCGCCATAGGCGATAAAGTATTGTAGCAGTAAGTTTATCCCTTGATTTTATAATACCTCGTAGAGGTTAAAGAAATGTAATAATTCATAATTTTAAATTCGCAAATAGTTTAATTTTACCTTAATAATTAAACGATTATGCAAAAGATAATTACCCTCAGTACCGACAGAAAGAACGGACTGTACGATATAACAAACGAAGTTGTATCATTAATCCGACAAAACAAGGTTAAAACGGGCATCGCTTCTGTATATGCCAGGGGATCGACAGCGGCAATAATGATCCAGGAGAACTGGGATCAGTCTGTCCAGAATGATGTTATTTCTCTTCTTAAAAAAATGATCCCCGCAGGAATATGGGAACATGACCACCAGGATAATAACGGGGATGCTCATTTAAAAGCAGGGCTGGTAGGACCATCCGAAACAATTCCAATAATTGATTATAACCCCGGATTATCTACCTGGCAGAACATATTTTTTTGCGAATTTGACGGTCCTCGCGAGCGCAGAGAAATAGTAGTAACGATTATCGCGGACAATTAAAAAAGGAATCAGGAACCGGCCTTTGTAACAATTGTTACATTTCTCATAAATGGTTCATACTTTCTTCTCTCAATCGGGGAATTTTTAAAAAGTCTGTCAAACTGCTCCCTGGTAAGATTAAGCCAATCTTCAGTTGTCATGTATTTCAGTTCTGCGGGAAGCTCAAATTCCGGTGTCTTATGAGATTTTGCATTTTTATTCCATGGACATACCTCCTGACATCTGTCACACCCATACACTCTTCCTCCAAGTTTGGGAATTATATCTTCTGGTATGGGCCCGCGGTTTTCGATTGTAAGATTGGCAATGCATTTTCTTGCATCAATAGTGCCGTCTTCATTTATTGCGCCTGTCGGGCATAGATCAATACATAACCTGCAATTTCCGCATCCGTTTTCTTTACAGGGTTTGTCGTAATCAAGCTCAATATTCAATATAATTATCCCGATAAAGAAGAATGAACCTATTTTATTATTTATTACTATTGAATGACGTCCTTGCCACCCAAAGCCTGCCTCGACTGCCCAGGCTTTTTCTAATAATGGTTCAGAATCAACAAACGAACGACCTTCTATTTCATGCTCCAAACCCCTGATAAATTCAAGTATTAAGTCAAGTTTCTTCATTATAACATCATGATAATTGATGCCAAAAACATACCTGGAAAGGATTGGTACATCCTGTTCTTCCTGGTTATCATTTGTATAATAATTTAGTCCTGTAACAATAACCGATTTTGCTCCCGGAACAAGAAATTCCGGATTAATCCTTTTTTCAATGTTCTTTTCAAGGTAGATCATTCCACTATTCATACCTCCTGCACACCATTTTCTTAAAACATTTTCACGTTCAAGAAGAGGTCTTGAGGGAGCAATACCACAAAGATCTAAACCCAGGTCATAAGCCTTCTGCTTTATCAGCACTGAAAGTGTTTTATCTGATGAAGTGGTCATATACTGCTAATTCTAAAGAAATCCCAGTTCAAGCTTTGCCTCATCGCTGAGCATACTCTTGTCCCATGGCGGATTGAAAATAAGCTTAAGATCACAATCTTTCACACCTTTTGTACCTCCCACCTTATACTTTACCTCCTCAAGAAGTTCATCTGCCATGGGGCAATTAGGTGCAGTCAATGTCATGGTGATATGCGCAACATGCTCATCATCAACATTGATCTCATAGATAAGGCCCAGATCAAAAATATTAACCGGGATTTCCGGATCATATATGCTCTTCAGCACTTCTCCAATCCTGGTTTCAATTTCCAATTGTTCAGTCGGATCCATTTTATTACCTTATTTATTTTTTGCATTATAAGCCATCGCATATAACTTCATCTGACGTACCATCGAAAGCAATCCGTTGGAACGGGTCGGAGAGAGATTTTGCCTTAGTCCTATCTTATCAATAAAGTAGAGATCGGTAGATATTATCTCCTCCGGTGACCGGTTTGACAGTACTTTTATCAGAAGAGCTACAATACCTCTGGTTATTATTGCATCACTGTCGGCAGTGAAAGTTATCAGTTTATCGTCATAAACGGGATGGAGCCAGACCTTCGACTGACAGCCCTCAATAAGAAAATCCTTTATTTTGTACTTCGGATCAATAACAGGCAATTCTTTCCCCAGATCAATTAAAAGGTTGTACTTGTCCATCCAGTCGTCGAACAGAGAAAACTCGTCAATAATATTATTCTGTACTTCGTTTATTGTCATAATATTTCATCAGGCAAACATACTTTTCACTTTTTCGATCCCGTCAGCAAGTGTGTCTATCTCCTCTTTGGTATTATAAAAACAGAGTGAAGCCCGCACCGTACCATCAATGCCATAACGATCCATTACCGGCTGGGCACAGTGAGTTCCGGTTCTGACGGCTATTCCTATCTTATCAAGAATCATTCCGGTGTCATACTGATGTATATCTTTTATATGAAACGAAATTGTCGAAATCTTCCTGTCAGAGGTGCCATAAATTTTTAATCCTTTTATCGCTGATAATCTCCCGGTTGCATATGATAGAAGTTCTTTCTCCCTTGATGCTATATTTTCCCTTCCGATACTTAAAACATAATCCAGAGCTCTGGCCAGGCCAATTGCGGCAGGATAGTTCATTGTACCTGCTTCAAATTTAAAAGGAAGCTCGTTATAGGTAGTTTTTTCAAAAGTAACCTTATCTACCATGTCGCCACCTCCCTGAAAAGGAGGCAATTCGGAAAACCATTTTTCTTTCCCGTATAAGACTCCGATTCCTGCAGGACCATAAATCTTATGGCCAGAGAAAACATAAAAATCAGTGTCCATTGCTTTTACATCAACAATTCCATGTTGAATTCCCTGGGCACCATCGATAAGGACCGGAACATTTACAGAATGAGCGGCAGCTATAATCTCTTTAACAGGAAGAATTGTTCCTAACGCATTAGATGCCTGAGTGACAGAAACCAGTTTGGTTTTTGACGAGAGCAGTTTATAGTATTCATCCAGGATTATTTCGCCCTTATCATTTATAGGGATAACACGTAAGACAGCTCCTTTCCTTTCACACATCATCTGCCAGGGTACTATGTTAGCATGATGCTCCAGGTGACTGAGGATTATCTCATCGCCGGGTTTAATATATCGCTCACCGAAGGAGAAAGCAATTCCGTTGATCGAACCGGTTGTACCTGAAGTAAATACGATCTCTTCTCTTTTATCTGCATTTATGAATGACCTTACCTTTTCCCTGGCTTTCTCATAAGCTTCAGATGACATATCGCTTAAAAAATGAACTCCCCTGTGAATATTGCCATTGTACGACTCATATACTTCATCTACCGCATCAAGCACACACTGCGGTTTTTGAGTAGTTGCACCATTATCGAAATAAACAAGTGGTTTGCCATAAACTTTCCTGCTCAGAATTGGAAAATCGGCTCGTATTTCAGCTATGTTTTTCATTGAATTTCCAGGTTATCCGCACTTTACCATACAACTGGCACACCTCGAAAGTTCTCCTTTCAGCCGTTGCATCACAAGGTTGTCCATCCTTTCACGAAGCGGCTCAATCTTAATATTCTGAATTACTTCATGAGCAAACCCGAACATAAGCATAAGCCTGGCTTCACGTTTATTTATTCCCCTCGACTGAAGATAAAACAAGGCATCATCGTCGAGTTGGCCAATCGTTGCACCGTGACTACATTTTACATCATCAGCATAAATCTCGAGTTGAGGTTTGGTATCCATCTTTGCATCATCGGTAAGGAGGATATTGTTATTCTTCTGGTAGGCCAGCGTGCCCTGGGCATCAGGACGGACAAGGATACGACCATTAAAGGCTCCTGTTGACATATCATCAAGAACCCCTTTAAACAACTGATTACTTGTGCAGCGAGGAAAAGCATGGTCGATATTTACAAAATTATCGATATGCTGCCATTTATCAGCAAGGAATAAACCGTACGAATAGCTCTCTGCACCTTCACCTCCAAGGTAATGATATGTATTGTTGCGAATAAGACCACCATGAAGGGTTATATTATTTGAAGAGGTAACACTTTTCTTCTCCTGATGGATAAATGTATTTGTTATTTTGCACGCATTATTATGTTCATTCTGTACTCTTATAATGTCGAAATGAGCATTTTCACCTACATATACCTCAGTAACAGCATTAGTCAGGAACTTCTGTGGTGAAAGTGTATGGTCGCAGATTATTATGGAAAATTCCGAATTCTTTTCCACAATTATAAGGTTTCTGTGCTGATTGAACATATCATCATCTGACTGAACAAGATCTACAACCTGAACAGGTTTGGTCAGAGTTACACCTTCAGGCACATATACAAATACGCCATCAGAAGCCATTGCTGTATTCAGATGGACCAGTCCGTCAGTTTCACTCTTTGCATATTTGCCAAAGTGCTTTTCAATTTTATCAGCGAATCTGACAGCTGCTTCATTGAGACTTCCGATCCATACTCCGCTTGGCAATTGACGAAGTTTCTCGTTTATTGTCGGATAAAATCCATTAAGTAGCACTATCCCATGTGCATCAAGGTCAGTTACATCGCAACGAAACTCTTCGGCCTTCACAAAATCCGAAGGCACCGGCATGAAATAGCTTTTATAATCGTGATCAAAAAAAATGTTCAGGTTAGTATATTTATAGCTTTCATTCTTCTTTGTCGGGATTCCAAGTTCTTTGAATTTCTCAAAAGCCTGCTCCCTGAAAGAATTAATATACGGAGAAGAACTGCCGGAAATCTTAACAATGTTTTCCTTGTAAAGCTCTAAATATCTTTCTGTTATTTCAGATTTTCCGTTCATGCCACCACATTATTTTCGACCTCTTTTTTGATCCAGTCGTATCCCTTTTCCTCCAGCTCAAGTGCGAGTTCTTTACCGGCTGTTTTAACTATCCTCCCATCGTACAGAACATGAACAACATCAGGGACAATGTAATCGAGGAGTCTTTGGTAATGAGTTATTACTATGAATGAATTATCAGGACGCTTAAGTTTATTTACTCCGTTAGCCACAATACGCAATGCATCGATATCAAGTCCGGAATCAGTTTCATCAAGAATAGCAAGTTTTGGCTCGAGCATCGCCATCTGGAAAATCTCATTCTTTTTCTTTTCACCGCCTGAAAAACCCTCATTTACAGACCTGTTAGCAAGTTTCGAATCGATCTCAACCAGTTCCTTTTTATCACGCATTAATTTAAGAAAATCCGATGCTGAAAGGGCCTCTAAACCTCTATGTTTACGATGTTCATTAACAGCTGTTTTCATAAAGTTTACCATACTCACTCCAGGTATTTCGATAGGATATTGAAATCCCAGGAAAATTCCCTCTTTTGCCCTGTCTTCCGCTGCCATTTCAAGCAGGTTCTTCCCTAAATATGTAACCGTTCCTTCGGTCACTTCTACAATTTCACGACCTGCAAGAACTGCTGCAAGTGTGCTTTTCCCCGATCCGTTTGGACCCATTATTGCGTGTATCTCTCCCGGTTTAACCTCAAGACTAATCCCTTTTAAAATACTTTTACCCCCGATTGAGGCCTTTAAATTATTAATAATCAACATAATATTATAATATTGTAATGAATTAGCATTCTATCCTACGCTACCTTCAAGGCTTATCTGGAGAAG
>PLNF01000076.1 GCA_003141715.1 Bacteroidales bacterium
CTCGACAACCTGCACATGGATTCAAGTTTGGTAAGTAGAATTTTGTATGTTGATTTAATCAATGCAGATAATAAGCTGGAAAAGCATATAAAACTTATTGTCAGTAATGGCCGCACTAAAGGTGATCTTGCTCTTAAGAAAGATATGAAAAATGGAATATACCGCTTAAGAGCGTATACTCAATATATGAGAAATTTTCAGAGTGAATATCTTTTCGAAAAGGATATTACTATACATCAGTCGAATATCAACAACCTTTTTGTAGTAAATCCAATTATTATTAAAAGTATTGATGGTGATTCAGTCGAATTACACATTAAGACAATTCTTCCTGATGAATATAAACCTCAGGGGAAGCAGCTTGAAGTTTTTGTAAAACTTAATGATACATTGAGCATTAAAAAAATCTTCAATTTTAAACTGGATTTAAATGGTTCAATGGGATTTTTTGTACCATCGGCGCTTTCCTGCTCTTTTGTCGACATAAAACTCACCCTTTCTGACTGGTCTATCATTTCAATGCAACGATTATCGATTCCGTTGAAGTCAGGAATTAATCTTCAGTTCTTCCCTGAAAGTGGGAAGATGGTGGATGGAATCGAAACCGTAATTGCCTGGAAAGCCACGGACACTAAAGGTAATCCAACAAAGATCAATGCTGATATTATTGACGAGAATCAAAACAAGATTACGAGTATTTGCGGAGACGAGTCAGGAGTCGGGAAGTTTGAATTTACACCTCAGTTTACTAACAGCTATAAAGCCATTTTGAATTTGTCGGGTAATAAATACATTTTTAATTTACCGATTACCGAACCAAAGGGTTATGTTCTCAATTTCAATGCTGATTCAAGCGAAATCTTAATTAAAAATAACCAAAACAATTTTAAAAACAGGCATTATCTACTAGTATCTGTACGGGGAGTGGTTTATGCTTCAATTGAAACAAAACTTGATAACAAAACTCTACCAATACATCTTCCCCTAAAAATGTATCCCAAAGGTATTGTTCAGATAACCCTTTTTGACAGCTTGTTCCGTCCGCTTGCTGAACGACTGGTATTTAATAACCGGCCAGATAAGAAAATGTTAATTCATGTTGAAACTGATAAAAAGGATTATGGGCAGAGGGAAAGAGTGAATTTGACAATCAATGTTACTGATGCTATAGGGAATCCGGTTGAATCTTCCCTCTCAATGGCAGTTGTCGACATTGCAAAAAGCGACTCAATTGTGAACTCCGGAAATATTGAATCATACCTGTATCTCACTTCCGAACTCAAAGGGAAAGTTGATTACAAATTATTGAACCTTGCTGATACAACCTTTGCCGGTAATAGAAATATAGATCTTGTAATGATGACACAAGGATGGCGCAATTTTTTATGGAATTCAATCCGATATACCAAAACATTAAAAGTTCTGTATCCAATCGAAAAATGTTTTTACCTCGATGGGGCTATATATGATTACAATAAAAGAAGTTCAGGTAGCGATTACAGACTTGATTATTTTGACCTTAAAACAGGGTACAACGGTGGTGTGAAAATTGGCGAAGACAGTAGATTTAGAATTGAAATTCCTTTCTTTTACGATTCTCATGTTCTTTTCGTTCAGAATAGAAATAAAAGAGAAAGAATTGCAAAGCTTGGTTTTATCCTCGATACTGTTCCTGTTCCAGCCATTAGTTATCGAAACAATGAACTACCATATGTTTCGTATAAAGCTGGTTCTCTGAGAACTCTCTACCCAAAATCTACTGAAATTGATTCAACAAATGGACCTTATAAAAAGTATATTAACCTGGCTGAAGTTAAAATTAAGGCAAAATCTAAACCTTGGTATTCTACACCTGATGTTACCATCAATTTAGATAAGAAAGATCCAACAGGGAAAAAATACAATAGTCTGTTTCAGATGATATATGAGGAATTTGGTGAGAAAGCATTTACCGCTAAGGGGTTCAATGCAAAAGGGAATATCTATAATCCGATTCTTGTTGTAGACGGCAATCCTATGACTGCAGATTACTGTCCACCTTGTTATGACCCTGATCTCTATGATTGGGCAGCAAGCATTCCAGTTAATTTAATTTCGAACGTCAAATTTTATGAAGCTGGAAGTAACCTCAGTAAATGGTTAACACCTCCTCAACCTCCTGGAGAACCATCACCTAAGGAGGTGTTTTCACCGATGGTGTATCTGGATGCTTTACCCGTTGTTTCATTTACAACGTATTCACATTCTTACAGGGGAAATTCCAAGGGAGCGATTGTATTCCCCTTTCAGGGAATTTACAAGGCAAGAGAGTTTTATCAGCCTGATTATGAAAACAACAACAGCAAAATACCTGACAACAGAACGACTATATACTGGAATCCTGAAGTAAAAACCGATTCAACAGGAAAAGCAAGGGTTTCATATTATAATTCCGACCTGAAAGGTGAAGCTCTGATCAGGATTTCCGGAGTAAGCTATCAGTTAAAAGATGCCTCTTCGACTATTTCACATTATTTGTCCCATTAATCAAGTTCTTACTAACCATTGATGTAAATCTCTAAAGTTAAAACTGTTTAAATCTTAATAGAATGTCGCATCCTAAATTCACTTTAAAAAACTACACTCATATCAGGCAGTTTATTAGATTTTCTATTTCAACAATAATGTTGTGTATAATATTAAACTCTCCTGCCCGGTCACAAGACAATCGTATCTATTCTTATGGGCTTGAACCTGAAAAAATTTACCTGCAACTGGATGGTAAAGTTTACACAACAGATAAAACCATATGGTTTAAGGCTATTGTTACAAATGCAAGCGATCATAACCTCACCAAATTAAGTGGAGTTTTATATGTTGAGTTGATAGGTCCTGATGAGAAAATAATTGAAAAGAAGTTAATAAAACTGGAGAATGGTATCGGAGACGGATTTTTTGATCTGAATCAAAGTTATTCTGAAGGCCTCTATCTGATCAGAGCCTACACCGAATGGAATAAAAATTTCGGTACTGATTTCTTTTTTAAAGAATACATTCAGGTTTTCGCTCCTTCTGCTAAAGTGAAAGCAGATCCAATTAGCAACATTAAACTTGTGGAAAAACAGAATAATGAAAGACAGCTTATAGCATATTTTGACCCTTTGGCAATAGACAGCCTTCACAAAAAAGAACTAACAGTTTTCATCACGCTTGACGATAAGAAAGACAGTCTTTCTATCAGACCAAACGATGATAATAAGTACATGATCGAATATCCTATCCCGGAAAGAGGTCAGTTTGTAACATTGCAGATGCGGACTAAAAAGTTTTTCACTTATACAAAAACTATAGCATTGAATGAGGATCGTCCTGATCTGCAATTTTTCCCGGAAAGCGGAGAATTGGTTAATGAATTACCATGTAAGGTCGGCTTCAAAGCCGTGGACTATAACGGAAAAGGCAAAAGTATCGAAGGAGATATAATAACTGGCAACGGGGAAGTCGTCGCGGTGTTTAAAAGTAACCAGGCAGGCATGGGAAGCTTTATCCTGACCAATGTGGATAAAAATACCACTTACAGCGCCAGATTAAATTCACAATCAGATGAAAAGATAGTATATATCTATCCGCTGCCGGAAGTTGCCTCCCAGGGAAATGTACTGTCGGTTGTTAAGCAAGGGAAAGAAATACTCTTTACGGCTTCTTCAAACTATTTAAAAAATGATAGTATTTATATCAGGACTTCCTGCTGGGGACTAGTTTACTACGACATTAAAGGAAAATTGCAGGACGGTGTACTGCGGTTTGCTTTGCGTGCTGACAGCCTGCCTGAAGGCATCATTGCTTTTACAATGATGGATAACCTGAGACAACCTGTAGCAGAAAGGCTTTTTTTTAATGAAAAACCAGAAAGCAGAGTAAATATTTCAGTTTCCACTGAGAAGGATACCTACTCTCAACGTGAATTGACTAGGCTAAATATTAAGACAACAAATAATAATGGCAAACCAATAATCGCTAATTTATCACTACTCGTATTGAACAGAGAACAAATGGGACAGATACAGAGTATGCGTCAGAATATTTTATCATACTTTCTGCTAAGTTCTGATTTAAAAGGAGAGATAGAAAACCCTGGATTTTATTTCAATGAAGATAAGAAAAAGGATGACGATTTGGATGCCCTGTTACTTACTCAGGGCTGGCGAAAGTACCTTTATACAAAACCTGTAGATAAGATCCGTTTTCAGCCTGAGACAAAACTTACTGTATCCGGTTCAGTAGGTGGAATATTTTTTCAGAAAAAGAAAAGCGCAGAATTAACTTTGATGATATTTGGCCACCACAAATCTGTTCAAACACAAACAACTGATAGTTTAGGCAGATTTAATTTCAATATAAATGATGAATATGGACAAAATCTTAATATATTAATTCAAAGTACTAATAATGCCGGCAAAAATAAGAATTATACCATAGAATTGAATAAAAAAGAATCACCGGCTGTTTCATTTAATCACATTATTTCAATCGAGAAGGTTGATAGTGTCGTACATAAACTTGTCGAAAAAAATATTGAGCGGAAAAAGGTCGAAGAGACTTATAAGTTGTCAGGAGGTATTCTTTTAGGTGAAGTTAAAGTTGAAGCCTACAAAATGACTCCAAACAGAAAAAAGGTATTGTTTGAAATTGGCAAACCAAATCAGGTAATTAGTGGTGAAGAGATACAAAAAAAAGAAGAAAAATGGTCTTATGGTTTGTATAGTGTCCTGATGTCCAAGTTTCCGGATAAGGTTATAATCCATAGATATAGTTATTATAACGGAAGATTGATTGCCAGGGTTAGAGAATCACAGCCTACGCTTGTGGTGATTGATGGTATTACTGTCAATATTAATGATTTGGATTTGATCCCAAATATTCCACCTAGTGAAGTCAGTAGTTTTGAAATTATCGAGAATGCTAAAAATTTTGCAAAAATCTTCCTGGAATTTAATCCTGAAACCCCCGCTCTCGCTGTACCAAGTCATGGTGATGTTATTGCGATATATACTTATGCAGGGAATGGAATTTATGGAGCACTTAAACCATTTGGCATCATTCAGGCCGCTGTTCAGGTTTTTTCAGCGCCTCGTGAATTCTATGCTCCGAAGTACGAAAACCTATCACCCAGTGACTGGTATAAACCTGACTTGCGTGCTCTTATCCATTGGGAACCCAAAGTAACAGTTGATAGCTTAGGCAAAGCTTCCGCGACTTTTTATAACGCTGATATAACTGGAGAGATGGAGGTGGTTGTGGAAGCTATTTCTGAGGATGGCAAAATTGGATATCAGGAATTAATCTATAATGTTAGAAAATGAGATTCAAAGAAATAAGAAGCGCCATGATTTTTCTTCCCTATCCTGACTGTTTCATCGTGATCCAAAACTCACAATCCTTACCCGGACCTGGCACCGTCTGGACAACTCATTGTGACACGACAACTCTGTGCCACCTGCCGGTCCCGATAGCTCCCGATAGCTATGTAATACTTCACAATTCTGGAAACAAATTTAAGCTCCTCTTTTTTATTTTGAACCCCCTTTCATTTTCCCCCAAGGGGGAAATGTTTAGCTACCCCTTCCCCCGTGGGGGAAGGCTGGGAAGGGGGTATAGGATAATAAGAATAAGATTTGAAATTGTAAAATAACATTCTAAAAAACATGTTACATGAATTCTGAAGAATTACATAGCTATCAGGACGGGACTGGCAAAAAACATTATAACACACTTAAAAGTGTAACCCTATTCTATGACTAGACACCACTTAAATAGAAAAGAGATGATACGACACTTAATCTTTATTGGTTTACTATTCTCGATTAATCACCCTGTGACTTACTGCCAGCAGCTTGATTATATAAGAGGGAAAGTTATTAATTCTAAAACATCAGAACCTGTACCATACGCGACAGTACGTCTTAAAAACTCTCAGGTTGGGGTCATTTCAAATGCTGAAGGTGATTTCAGGATATTAAACAATCCCGGATTTCAATATGACAGTCTGATCGTGTCCTGTATTGGATTTTACAGGCTTTCATTGGCTTTCAGTGTTCTAAAAACAACTGGAATGAACAACCTTAAGCTTGTACCCAATATCTATAGTCTGAATGAGGTCAGGGTAACTGCCAGAAAAAAAAGACTCAGCCCGGAACTTATAATAGCCAGAGCAATCAGAAATATCAAAAAGAATTATCCGGTCAAGCCATTTAGTTATGTATCCTATTATCGGGATTATCAGAAGGATGGCCCCCATTATCTTAATCTGAATGAAGCGATCATCCAGACTCTGGATGCAGGCTTTGCCTATCCATCAGATTCAAACAGACACAGATTGCTCGAATTTAGAAAGAATGTGGATTTCAAACGGATAAACTTTTCTCCTTATTATGACATTCCGGGATCAGTTCATTCTGATATCTCGTTTAAACAAATGCCCAAGGCATTTGTCGGCGACCATAATGGGAATGAGTTTTTTGTTTTACTTACTCACGACGCAATAAGAAATTTCGATCAGAAAACTTTTTTCTTTATAGATACCCTGACGACGAGGTTTCTCAGAAACCATATGTTTTCCAGCCCTGAAGGGATTTATGATGGAAATACATTATTATATAAGATAAACTTCGAGGCAATACCAAAGATTACAGAGGATACCTACCAGGCAAAAGGCGCAATATTTATTCAGCCCGATGACTATTCGATACAACGGCTTGAGTATTCAGCCTCATGTTTTAATTCAGAAAAGAAGAAGCAGGAGATTTTCAATATTGAGATTGAATACGGGCATGAGCCGCTGTTGGATTCCAAAATGTGTCTTAGATACATATCTTTCAATAATGCATTCATCATACCTGATTCAACTGACAATGATTTCTTTAAAATCAAGAGCGGACACTGGGTTTCAGTAGAGCCTTACAGGGATTATTTATCTGATTTGACTGCTGTCGTTGTTTTTAATAATGAAATTGATTCACTATCAGCAAAAGATAGAAAAAACTATGATATAACAATAGGTGATGCAAAAGCAAGAATAAGAAAAATCAAAGTAGATGGTCACAACCTGTATCTGACGCTGTTTAACGACAAGTATAATGTAACTCTTGATTCCTGCAGAATAAATATTACCAGCCTAAAAGATATTAACGGCAATATTCTTAACAAGCTGAGAGATCTTGAAATTAGACAATACAGGGAACTGTTCGTGCAGGAATATAATAAGCCACTGGAACTTCAGAATAATTGTTTTATACAACCTATGCCCCTTGAACAGAACTGTATTTCCAACTCTGACAATTCAGGAAGATTTTGGATGAATTCACCATTAAAAGCTGAAGAAAAGCAACAAGATTCTCAGAATCATTGATTGCAACTATTAATTTGGAATAAGACTTTTTGATTAATAATGGCATTATCATGATGAGCGTATGCATATCACATTAGAAATCTTCAATAAAACGGACTGTTTGTAATGAAAAGTCATTTACCCAGGGAAGACTTTTAAATCATTTGATCCGGGACTACCCATTGATTTTCACTTTCTTGATGATGATTATGATAACCTGTACAGAACAGAAAAAAGAGTGGGTAAAATATTTGGTTATTTCTCTTTCCTGGCAATCATCATTTCAACGCTCGGGCTTATAGGATTATCTCTATTTATGACGGAGCTCAGGACAAAAGAGATAGGAATAAGGAAAATAAACGGGGCAAAGTCCTTTGAAATATTCTTCTTGTTGTCGAAAGAATACTTATTGTGGGTACTTATCTCCATAATAATTGCGAGTCCCATTGCCTGGTATGTCATGAATAAATGGCTGCAAAAATTTGCATATCGGATAAATATTAGCTGGTGGGTATTTGCAACGGCAGGTATTATTGCTTTGCTTATTGCTTTGCTCACAGTTAGCTTTCAATCGTATAAAGCAGCAAGTAAAAATCCGGTAGAGGCTATGAGGTATGAATAGGAGATTAATGAAGGTTGTGTATTAACTGTTGATGTTACGCCAGTGAGAAGATTGCTCATCCTGCATTTTGAAACGGGGGAAACCACATTATCATATAAAAAACTTAAATTTGAAAACCACAGATTGAATACCTGGTAGTATTAATCATTGTTAATAATTAAATCAATCTATAAACATGAAAAAATTAACCATTATAGCATTGCTGTTTTTTTGCGGTTGCTGCTTTTTGTTCTCTCAGACAGATGAGAAGCTAAGATCTGATATCCGTAATACCGGATATGTTCATAGTCCTTTACCTCTTGACCGTAGCAAGTCGCTTGAAACGTTCGGACTCACAAAAAAAGTATTGGTTTCCGATATGCTTTGCGATATGGAAGATATGAAAAAATGGTCGCATAAAGGGATAGGTGATATGTATCAGACCTCGGAAAGGAGAATTTCCAGAACCCATAGTCTGAAATTAGTTGCTCCAACCGTTGTCAATGAGTTTCTGGGCTGGGGAATTGGCAGAGGGACTTCCATGGCAAGCTTTGAAGTAGGTGGCATGAACTGGGAGAAATATAATCGGATCCATTTTTATATCTATCCTGATTGTGAAGGTGCCCGCAGTTTATATCTGAATCTTTATGTGGAGAACGACGGTAAGATCAAGGTCCCTGATCAGTACGGACGTGAAGGATTTCATGAAATAAATCTGGTCAACGGTCAGTGGAATGAATGTTATGTTGAGATGTCGGAGCTGGCACGGGACAAAGTCACTAAAATATCCTTTGCCATAGAAGTCTTTGGAAAAGAGCAAACAATGGGTGATTCTTTGAAGTTTGATATCGATGCTGTAGAGTTGCAGACTATTGAAAATCCGGAAGTTGTCAGCGGATGGAAGCCTGCAGAGAACAGGATCATATATTCGACTACGGGATACCGGACGGAAAGTGAAAAATCAGCAATTGTACAAGTGAATAATAATGATGGAAAGTTCCAGCTAGTCGATTATATCACCTCTCAGGTGGCTTATACAGGAAAAATCAATAAAGGTAAAACGTATATTGGTGATTTTGAAACCATTGATTTTACAAATTTCAAAAAGGATGGGCAATATATGATCAGGGTCGGGAGTGTTACCACCCTGCCATTCTATATTAACAGTAACATATGGGACAACTCGGCATGGCGCGTTCTGAATTTCATGTTTTGCGAACGTTGCGGTTATCCTGTACCCGGGAAACATGGCGATTGCCATACTGACCTTAATTGTGAATATAATGGACATATTTTCCCTGTGAACGGCGGCTGGCATGATGCCGCTGATATGTCGCAGCAATCAATACAAACAGGAGAGATTGCGTTTTCAATGTTGGAAATGGCAAACAGGGCTAAGGAGAAGAACAATACCGATTTGTATCTGAGACTAATGGAAGAGGCTAAATGGGGACTTGATTTTATCCTTAAAACCCGCCTCGGTGAGGGTTACCGGGTACAGACATGGGGTACAAATTTATGGACCGATGGTTTCATCGGTACTGTTGATGATTCAGGACGGCGTCAGGCCAGTCTAAACAATAGCGGTTTTGAGAACTTCCTGTTTTCAGCCATTGAAGCTTATGCTTCGATGACAATAGAGGATGATGCAATGCTTAAACAACATCTCAACAAAGTAGCCAGGGAAGATTTTGGCTTTGCCCTGGATCGTTTCGAAAAACTGGGATATAATGAAAGAATCCCGGGAGGGCATGCCTATATGGCTTCACAAAGCCAGTACATGGCAACAGTATCATGGGCAGCCAGTATGCTTTTCAGGTTGACGGGAGAAAAATTATATGCTGATAAAGCTGCCGATTTTATCAAGTATACCATCCAGTGTCAGCGTTCGGAGCCATTGAATGATAAAAACAAGATCAGAGGTTTCTTCTACCGTGATCTGAATAAGAAATCCATTGTTCATTTCAACCATCAATCGCGCGATCAGATTTATATGCAGGCATTGACAGAGCTATGCACAACACAGCCAAATCATCCGGATTATAAAACATGGGAGAATTCCATCAGGCTATATGGTGATTACCTGAAAACTATTATGCAATATGTACAACCATATGGAATGGTTCCGAGTGGCGTTTACAACAAAAACGAAATAAAGGATTCAGTAAATTTTTATATAACTCAGGTATGGGTCAAGAAGGATGTATCCAGGGACTTTAAAGAACAGCTTGAGAACGGTGTCAAACTGGATGATGATCATTATCTCCGGGTTTTCCCGGTTTGGTTTTCATTTAAAGGTAATACTGCCGTTATTCTGTCAACTGGAAAAGCAGCTGCATTATGTGGTAAATACCTGAAAGACAATGAACTGATTAATATTGCCGAACAACAATTGTTCTGGATTGTCGGGAAAAATCCTTTCGGACAATCATATATTTGGGGAGAAGGTAGTAATTATCCGCAGCTCTATAATGCTTTGCCTGGAGAAATGGTTGGTGAGATACCTGTAGGAATGCAGACCCGGGCCAATGAAGATACGCCATACTGGCCTCAGTTCAATACTGCTACCTATAAAGAAGTTTGGGGATCATCTGCAGCCAGATGGTTCTCATTGATTTCTGAGTTTTAACGCAACCCGCATGCATTAAACGATGATTACAGAAGTCTGTCATCGCAAGTTATATCAACCGATAAAAGTTGTTTTTATAAAGGATGTCAGATGGTTCTTAAAACTGTATTAATGGCTAAAAACAGAATAAATTCAATGTTATTGTCAGGAATGCGAAAATGAAGGTGTAATAAATGCTGGAAGAAAACGAAAATGGAACAAAAGATGGAGTTCTGTTTTAATATATTTGGTACTACTTTTAGTACTACTAATGAAAATGGCCTCGTAAATATTTGATTTACAAGGCCATTTAATTTATTCAGTCGGGGTGAGAAGACTCCGATACTCTCCTTCATCATGTCAACCAACCTCACAATAAATCATCGTTAGAGCTTATTTTATTGGCTTTTCAGAATTATTTAATAAATTAGCTTAAAAAACATCTCAAACACCTTATTTCACAAACTGTTCCCGAAAGTTCATAATTCGTTCATAATTTCGCTATTTTTACAAACCTACTTAGATTGCTAATTATGAAAACCTATAAAAGATCAAAACTCAAGGTATACAATAATAATGGATATAAGTACATATATGTCTACTATAAGGAAGACAATTATGTATTAAGAATCAACACTAAGTTAGAATTTGCTAAGAACAAGATGACTTCTGAAAACTTTTACAACACAAAGATGAAGGACCATGAGAAGTTGAATGGGCATATGCAGGAAATACAGTGGGTTGTTGATGAATACATTAATTTAGTCAGTGGCCACAGACCGATAAATCAGCAAGAATGCATGCGATATGTTAAAAAAAATAAGTACAACGCTACGAAAGTTCCGGTGGAAACCATTAGCAAGATGACAGGATTATCAGAATATTACGATCAATTCTTTGAAACAAAAAAAACAAATCCCTTTTTAAAACCTATTTCATTAAAGAACTATCAATCATTCAAGAACTTCTTAACTGATTTTCAGAAATATGAAAAGCAGACATACTTTTTACTTAATGTTGATAAGAAATTCATTAATCTGATGATAAGTTTCAGCCAGATTGACTTACGGAACTTGAAAGGTTATGTTAGCAAAGGTCATTTACAACAAAATACCCTTAAGAAGCGACTTGATGTATTTAAAGAGTTTTTAATTTGGTTGGGAGATGAGAATATAGCAACTTTTAATATCCATAACCTCTTCCCAAAAATAGAAAAGACCAACAAGGAAGTCGTTTATATCTCAAAAGATGAGATTCAAAAATTAATTGAGACACGACATAAAATAGAAGGTGATTATAATAAACTTGCTTTTGATTCTTTCATATTTAACTGTGAGTGTGGCCTACGATATGAAGATTTGAGCCATTTATCAAAATCTGATTTTACAAAGATCCCTGATGGTTATGTATTAACAAAAGAGTTACATAAACATACAGAGAGGTTTGCAAGTGAAAGTCAAATACCAATTGTTCACCCACTTTTATTAGAAATTATTGAGAATTACAACTTCCATTTTGAATTGAAAACGAATTCCTTTTATAACCGCTCTTTGCGTAACCTTTTTAAAAAGCATGATTTATTTACAGAACCTCTATCGAATAAAAGAAAATATATTAAAGGAATTGTTGAGGTAGATGATGTGCTAAAGAATGATGTTATAACATGTCACAGCTGCAGACGAAGTATGATAACAAACGCCTTCCTGGAAGGCTATAATGATGCTCAAGTTATGCAAATGAGTGGTCATCGTAATTTGAGAACCTTACAGAAATATACAAATTTTGCTAATGATGAATTGCTAAAGAAGAACTTGGATCAGAAACTCAAGAAATTAAAAAAGCAAAAACAGAAAAAAACAATTAAGCCGTAGATTTTTACTCGTGAATTTACACCTTGCAATTAGCATACTTCCATTTGGGATCATTTCCGATACCGATTATCCTGACTTTTAACTTCCTTATAGAATACTCTCTTCAAAAAATTCTTCAAATCTCAGTATGCGCTTGTTGTTTTCCTTATTGAACAGCAGATGCTCAAAATCTTTGGTTTTGGATTTCAGGTCAGTAATCATAAGACGCTTTTTAACTTCAGCCTTTAACTCAACTGCATTCTTAATGCCGATCCTCTTTGCAAGGAAGTCATAATCAGGCTTTGTTTGACCCAGAAGAAACATCAGGTCGTAGAAATCACGACCCTTTCCTCTTTCTAAAAGTGCTGTTGCTTTCATTGCACATAGAACAGCGTCAGGAGGTACAGGGAATGGAAAGTAAAAACCACAACCTTTAATATTTTTTATTTCCGGAGTATAAGTTACTCCCTGATCTTGAGCTTCTATTTTTATAAGGAACCTTTCATCCCTGTGTCCTGAAAGCCCTAAATCAAAGAGGAACTTAGGAAAGTAAATATTTCTTCTGAATGCCGTCAGTTTCGGACTCTCCTTGTCCTTAGATTCTACTTTATATCCATTTCTTTTAAGGAAATGCATGACATCATCACTCATTTGCAGGAACTCCTCTTTGTTTATCTCCTTACAGTCAAAGTCAAGATCTTCTGAGAATCTGTCTATTCCCTTTACCAGGCGAAGGTTGGTACCGCCTATGAAAATGAGCTTACGGATGTATTGTGTCGTGGACAGATAGTCAAGAATTAACAACTGAATATATTCCTTCATCATGCTTTTGCCAAGAAGTGTATTATTCCTGATCTGCTCCGGGAAATAGTTCTTTATTAAGTTCAGGTCTACCATATAGTTATTACTAAAGGTTATGTACTTTTCTCAGCATCTCGATGCGATTACTGAGTGCTTTGCTGCCAATACGGTCAGAGAATTCCGTTAATCTTTCTGCATTAAAGTCATCCTCCATATAAGATTCATCGAGACGCAGCTCTTCAAGGTCACGTTCTGTATTATAAAATGGATAAAGATAGAGCAAGTCTATTAATGCTTTTTCCGGTGTGGCGAACATTATCCGTCTGCCGCCTTCCATCTCCCTCAGATCATATCCGAACATCATGTCAGGCTTGATATTTTTATATGAATACTTACCGAGATCATTACTGAATGTTATTGTCTTCAAAGTTGTCACGCTTGTTATTTGAGGTACAGCCTCGGGGATAATCCCATAAAATGACAAAGCTGTATATAATGATATGTAAGAGGGCTTGTATATTATGTTAGCAAAATAGAGTGCAAAATCTGTTGACTCCCTGTATTCAGGGAAGGCATAATAACCCTGCCGAAGCCGGATGAGGTAACCCTGCCTTACCCATCGTCCCAGATTGTTTCTGTTAAACTCAGGATACGATGCATACACCTGGTTTGTGGTAAAGTATGCCAAGGGTAGAAACTTGTTTCTGAACTCAATGAAATTCATTTTATTTCTATTATGCATCAAATATAGTGCATTACAGAAACAAAAACAAAATTCTTACTCTTTTTCTGATACCTCCATCTCCAATGTATGGAAGGTTCAAAATTACGGATTTAGGATCAAATCGTCTGAATCACCATTTCCCTCATCTTCATCAGCAAAATATCCCTCCTCTGGTACCTCTTGGTCTCTAGCAATATTCTTACCCATTGCTGCCTCAATCTTCTTGAGTACCCTTTCCTTCCGATCTGCAAAAAATCCATTAAAATCGTCAATATACATGAAATCCGAATTTACTACATGAGATTTCAGGATTGTTTTAAAATCTTCATCCTGGATTCCTGCATGTTTCTTCAGTCTAACCGTAATTTGAGAACCTTACAGAAGTACACAAATTTTGCTAATGATGAATTGCTAAAGAAGAACTTGGATCAGAAACTTCGGAAACTAAAAAAAGTCAGAGTTAAAAATAAAAATTGATTCTCATCCCAACTGATTAAATCAAATATTTACGAGGTCATTTTTTAATACTCCCCTTCCTCAGA
>PLNF01000069.1 GCA_003141715.1 Bacteroidales bacterium
TATCTTTTTTCGAAAGAAAATTCGGTTGCCAGTTCCATTCCTGATGCTACTGCAAAGCCATGTTTCACAGATTTCTGCATCTCAACAGCATGCCCGAAAGTATGACCAAAATTAAGTATCCTCCTTAACCCTGTCTCCTTTTCATCTTCTGATACCACCAATCCTTTAAATCTCACTGATTTAGTTATAAGCTGAGTCAACAGGTCAGAGTTCCTCGACATGATTTCATCAAAACTCCTTTCAATAAGCTCAAATAATTCCTTGTCACCAATAATTGCTGTTTTAATAAGCTCAGCCAGTCCTGATAAATATTCCTGCTCAGGAAGGGTCTTTAACATTGCAGGATCACAGATCACGAACTCAGGCTGTCGGATAGTGCCGAGCATATTCTTTGTACCTCCGAGGTTGACTCCATTTTTTCCACCTGTACTGGCATCGACCTGCGATAATAAAGTAGAAGAGACGTATCCGCACCTGATGCCCCTCATATATACTGATGCAAGAAATCCGGCAACGTCACAAACCACGCCTCCTCCTACCGCAAGAACAAAACCTGAGCGATCAATTCCTGCTTCAAGGAGTTGTTCGGCAAGGTATTCAATGACTTCCAGTTTTTTACTTCCTTCTCCCGGGGACAGGGAAAAAACAGGAAGTTTTGGAAATCTGAAGCCATATAACTGGTTTACATTATCATCGGTAATAATNNGCAACTTATTGATTGTTAAAGTTAAAAAATCTGACCTAATTCAACACTTATTTTAGTAAAATTGAGAGTTTAAAATCATTTCTCACTTAATTCAAGCCATCTTAACTCCCGTTCATCCAGCATCTTCATAATTTCACCATGCCTTTTGGACTTTGACTGTAATTCCTCATTATTAAGAACTCCCTGGCTCATTTCAGTTTCAATAAGTTTTTTTTCCGACTCGAGATTTTCAATTTCATTGGACAGCTCCTCAAATTCCCTCTTTTCTTTAAATGTCAGACCCTGCTTTTTTCCTTTTTTAATTTGAATTTCTGATGATTCATCCTGATCTGATTTTTTTGAAGGTTTGACGATTGCTACCTGCTTTTCAGTCTCTGTCTGCTTTTCCCTGAGCTGAGTGTAATTTCCCGGGAAATCCTTTATAACTCCTTCTCCTTTGTATTCAAAAATATGATCGACAACCTTATCCATAAAATATCTGTCGTGCGATACAACTATTACACAGCCTCTGAAGCCGGCAAGGTATTCCTCAAGTATATTAAGTGTAAGAATATCAAGATCATTGGTTGGTTCATCAAGTATCAGAAAATTTGGGTTCTTCATGAGCACAGTCAGGAGGTAAAGACGCCTCTTTTCTCCACCTGATAATTTTCTGATCAAAGTATACTGTTTTTCAGGAGGAAACAGGAAATAGTTCATGAACTGTGTTATTGACAGTACATTACCATCATTGATCACAACTTTTTCTGCAATATTCTTCACCACATCAATAACTGTCATCTCATTATCAAATTCAATACCCTGTTGCCTGTAATAGCCAAAGACTATAGTTTCTCCGCGTTCAACCGAGCCCTTATCCGGTTCAGTAAGCCCTGTAATTATATTCAGCAAAGTTGTTTTTCCTGTACCATTCCTGCCAATAAGTCCTGCTTTTTCAAATCTATTGAAGAGATAAGTAAAGTCCTTAAGAAGTACCTTTTCGCCATATGATTTGCTTACATTTTTTATCTCAAGGATCTTGCTCCCCATTCTTGAAATGTTGACATTAATATTGATACTCTTTTCATCGGGCCTGTTAACTGCTTTTTCCTTAAGATCATAAAATGACTCAATCCTTGATTTGGCCTTATGCCGCCTTGCTTTTGGCATCCTTCTCATCCAGTCGAGCTCAGTTTTTAACAGGTTCCTGGCTTTCTCTGAATTCATCTTAGCTGAGTACTCCCTGCTTTGTTTTTTTTCAAGGAAATATTCATAATTGCCCTCATACCTGTATAGTTCGTTATCGGCAAGTTCCAATATCACATTACAAACTCTGTCGAGAAAGTATCTGTCGTGAGTAACCATCATAAGAGTCTTTTTCGACTTAATAAGATACTCCTCCAGCCACTCGATCATATCAAGATCAAGATGGTTCGTAGGCTCATCAAGTATAAGAAGATCTGCGTCCTCTACAAGGATTTTTGCCAGGGCCACTCTTTTCTTCTGTCCACCCGAAAGAGTCCCTATCACTGCGTTCAGATCAGTAAGCTTTAGTTTGAAAAGGATCTGCTTTACTGCCACTTCATAATCCCATGCTTTATGATCATCCATCTTCTGAATCATGATCTGCAGCATTTTGGGAGAACCTGTGAGGACACATTCTTCATATTCCCTTATGACTCTGACAAGCTCACTGTCGGTGCAGAAAAGCTCATCAATTATTTTGTTTGAATCATTCAGAACAGGAGATTGCTGAAGATATGCTATTCGTAAATCACGCTTTAAACTGAGAGAACCATCATCAGGATTTTCCCTGCCGGCAAGTATATCGAGTAATGAGGATTTGCCTGCACCGTTAACAGCAATCAGAGCAACCTTATCATCCTTGTTTATATTAAAACTTATTTTATCGAAAAGAAGATTGTCTCCTATTCGTCTGGCAATACTGTCTGCCTGAAGATAACTAATCATAAATAATCAATATTGTGCAAAGATAAAAAGTGTTACCTTACCTGCACTATTAATTTCAGACCTATGACTATCAGGGAAAGATTTAATCGTACCTTAGAATATTTTCAGACGACCTTCCCTGTAGCTGAGACTGAACTGGCTTACGAGAATCCTTTTGAGCTTCTCGTTGCAGTGATCCTTTCTGCTCAATGTACTGACAAGAGAGTCAATATAATAACACCTCCCCTGCTCGAAAAATATCCGGACGCTGAATCGATGGCTAAAGCTGAACCTGAGGCAATTTTTGAATATATAAAGTCATGCACTTATCCAAATAACAAGGCTAAGCATCTTTCGGGAATGTCGAGAATGCTGGTATCTGAATTTGGAGGAATTGTGCCTGCGGAGCCGGCGCTTTTGCAGCTTCTTCCCGGAGTCGGTAGAAAAAGCGCAAATGTTGTTGCTTCTGTGATCTTCAGAAAACCGGTAATGGCTGTTGATACTCATGTTTTCAGAGTTTCACACAGGATAGGGCTGGTTAAAAATGCTAAAACACCACTAAGTGTCGAATTACAGCTAACCCGTTATATTCCTGCTGAACTGATTCATGAAGCACATCACTGGCTGATACTGCATGGACGATATGTTTGTATGGCCAGGAATCCTCTTTGTAGCAAGTGTGGGCTATCTGATTTCTGCAATTATTATAAGAAAAACAGAAATAAACAGAAATAAATAGAAATAATTCAATATTTGCTATTTTTAAAATGTAATTGAAAAGACCGGATTGATGGATTATAAAGAGAGTTATATTGAGTTGCTGGAAACAAATAAAAAACTTGAGCAGGAACTTGAGTTAATACATTCAAAAAGCCAGGAAAAATCTGAGATGGTCAGGGAAATGATCTTCAGGATTTTTCACTCCGCAAACTATTTAATGGCAATCAGCAAGTTAGATACAGGCCAGTATGTTGATGTTAATGAGACATTTCATAAAGCACTTGGATATTCTAAGGAAGAGATTATTGGTCATACCTCTGATGATATCCAGATTTTTGCAGATTTTGAGGATAGCAATAAATATATAAAACTGATTTCCAAACTAAAAAGCATAAAAGGCTATCCGGTAACCCTCAAAACCAAAACAGGTGAAGAGAAACCTTATCTTTTTTCTGCAGATACTGTACAGCTCGAAAATGAGATTTATCTCCTAACGATATTTACTGAGGTCAAAACATTAAAAGACAGAAAAATAAAAGATAGTCATGGAATCTTACTGGAAGAAATTTTTGAAACTGTCAGCAGTTATCTCGCACTATTCAGTGTTGATAATGACAACAGGTTTTATATTATTGATTTAAACAGGAAAGTAGAAGAGATAGAATTCATAAAAAAAAGTGAAGTAATTGGTAAATATATCGAAGAGACTCCACTGGTTAACCGGGTTAAGCTGATAGAACTTCTTCATCACCTGAATTTAACAGGTGATACTCATAAATTAGCAGCTTCGCCGAACGGTGACGATTCCGAAGGATTTTATATGGGTTTTCTTCTTACTTCAGGAAATTTCATAATAACATGGGAACCGGGAAGCCAGCAGAGAAGCAAGGATGATCAGGTTAAACAAGGAGTTGTCTTTGAAAAGTTTGCAGATTTGCTTCCTGAGATGGTATATGAGGTAGATATCACCGGGAAGGTCTTATATGCCAATAAACAGGGGATGAATTTTTTCGGATATTCAAAAAATGATCTGGAAAAAGGTGTTAATATAGCTGAAATATTTCCTGATAGTTATAAGGAAATGATTGAAAATCTGAAGTCATTGACTTCGCCTGGACAAATCTCAAGTAACGAGTATTTTGCCAGAAAAAAGGATGGAACTTTAATTCCAATAGTTTCACATTCCTTTGCACTGTTTTTTGAAGACAAGATCATAGGATATAGAGGTGTTGTAACGGATATCAGTAAACAAAAAGAATATGAGAATCAGATAATAAGGGAGAAAGCATTTCTTGAACATTTATATAATTCAACTCCCGCTGCTATTGCAATTACAAGTCCATCGGGCATAATCTCAATGATCAACCGCGAATTCACCAATCTTTTTAGCTTTACATCAGAAGAGGCAGTGAACAAAAACATTAATGATCTTGTGGTTCCGGATGATCTTAAAGAGGAAGCTATAAAAATCGATGACCTTGCATCTCTTAACCATAAGGAGGTTAGACAAACAATAAGAAAGGATAAATATGGTAATAATATTCATGTTACTCTTATTGCAACTGCAATAGTCATAAATAATGAAATTGTTGCCAATCTTGGCATCTACAGGGATATTACAACTGAAAGGAAAAATCAGCTTTTACAGGAGATTTTAATTAATATATCAAATGCCGCGTTGAAACAATACGACATAAAGGAAATTTATCCCAGTATTGTTCAGGAACTTAGTAAAATATGGGATACAAACAATTTCTTTATAGCTCTTTATGATAAGACTAGCGAAACTCTCTCGCTGCCATTTTTTGCGGACGAAAAAGACAATTTCTATGAAATCCCTACCAAAAAAACTATAACAGGTTGGGTAATAAAAAACAACAAGTCAGTTCTTCTTAAAGAAAAAGATCTGAAATTACTCACCGAATCTGGAGATATTGACCTTGTAGGAACACCATGCAAAGTCTGGATGGGTGTTCCTTTGAAAGTGGAAAATGATATTATTGGGGTGATGTGTCTGCAGGATTATTATAACGAGGATAAGTTTTCCCAGGATGATCTTTATATAATGGATTTTATTGCAAATCAGATTGCCATAGCCCTTCAGCGAAGAATGATGCTCGATAACATCATTCTTGCACGGCAGAAAGCTGAAGAGGCAGCGCAGTCGAAGCAATTGTTCATGTCGACCATGAGTCATGAGATCAGAACCCCGCTCAATGAAGTAATCGGGATAACAAATCTTCTCCTTCAGGGAAACCTGCGTGAAGATCAGATGGATTACATCAAAGCCCTGAAATTTTCGGGAAATCATCTTCTTACACTCGTAAATGACGTCCTCGATTACAATAAAATGGAATCGGGTAAAATAATTTTCGAACAGACACAATTTAATCTCAGCGACTTTCTCGACGAGATTTTTAGATCATATTCATTCAGGTCAAAAGCAAAGAATCTGAGTTTTGATATAACAAAAGCAAGTGATCTTCCTGTTGAGGTCATAGGTGATCCGATCAGGCTAAATCAGATTCTTTCCAACCTGCTGTCAAATGCTCTGAAATTCACTATTCATGGAAGTGTACAAGTACTGGTAAAAGAATTAAACCGAACAGCTAATCAGTCGAAAATGGAATTCACGGTTGCTGATACAGGTATAGGCATTCCTAAAGATAAACACTCCTTAATCTTTGACAGTTTTACGCAAGCTTCATCAGATACAACCAGAAATTTCGGTGGTACAGGACTCGGCCTGGCAATCTGTAAAAAACTGATTGAATTGCAGGGAGGTACGATAACTATGGAGAGCGAACCGGAAAAAGGATCCACGTTCCGGTTTGTCATCTCATTTGGAATTTCGGAAAAGGGAGCTCAGTCTCAGACTGTAGAAGTACCTGAGAGCTTTTCCGGACTCGAAGGTAAAAAGATACTGGTTGCAGAAGATAATAAAATAAATTTCTTTGTTGCCAGTAAATTCCTGATTGGCTGGGGAATATCAGTTACACACGCTGAAAACGGTCAGATAGCACTTGATATTCTTGAAAAAGAAGATTTTGATCTCATACTTATGGATTTGCATATGCCTGTCATGGATGGCATCGAAGCAACCCGGATCATCAGAAAATCAGGTAATCCACACCTTAAGGACATCCCTATTGTTGCCCTTACGGCAGCGATTATGTCAGAAAGCCACGATAAAATTGAGGACCTCAAAATAAATGATTATGTCCTCAAACCTTTTAAACCTCATGATCTTTTTGAAAGGATTCTCAAACATATAAGATAAGGGCGTAAAGGCGCAACGGTAGAACGGTTATCAAGAACAAAAATTATTCTTCTGCTACGAGCTATGAACTATGAGCTATTAGTCTATTTAATGCAGTTCCTGCTGATGTAATCTGTTACACGTTTATTTCCAAGACTGAATGATCTTCTGAAATCGTGACAGGCATCTTCAACCTTACCTGAATTAAGCAGGGCTATACCTTTATTAAGCCAAACATCAGAATTGGCCGGGTTAAGATCCAGTGACATACTGTAATCATTAATTGCCAGATCCCATGATCTGGAAACAAAATATGAATCTGCACGGTCAATATAACATTCCGGATCGTTAGGATGAAGTTTCAGGTTTTCTGAAAAATATTGAAGGGCTTTCAGGTTATCTCCTGCTCTGGCTTCCACTTTCCCTGCCAGGTCCAAAGCTGCCCTGTTCTCAGGATAAATTTCAAGATATTTCCTGATATCTGCCAAAGCCTTATCAGTTTCACCGGTTTTTCTGTAACAATCGGCTCTCAGCATCAGCAACCCAGCATCAGCAACTCCGGAACTCAGAAGCTGAGAATAAGTTGTTGATGCACCTGCTGCATCAGATGCTCCGGTCTGTGCCTTTGCCAGAATCCTTAAGTACTTTTCATTCCCCGGATTTTCGGTATTCATACCGGTAATCAACTTCATAGCTTCAGAATTTTTCCCGGTAGCAACATCAATAAGAGCTTCCGCATAAAGTATATCGTTATCGCTCCCAGAGCTTTTTTTAAGTTCTTGAAAGACATCTTTTGATTCATCTATTTTACCTGCTGAAATATAGTATTCTATTTCCGAAATACTTTTTTCCGTTGTACTGTACCATTCCTTTTTCCAGAACTGACGCCACTCCTGTCTGTTTTCAATAGTACTGAAAGCCGGATCGAGCAATACCTCCTTTTCCGCTTTTTTAAATGGTGAATTCATGTTTATTTCAAGATGATAAAGTGCCGTACCGGCATCTCCTTTCAGAGAATAAATTCTCGAGAGTCCATATTCTCCTGAGAACGGAGTTAATTTATTAGCTTCGTTAAAATCGCTGATAGCTGCTGAATAATCTCCTTTCAGCATATTAGCTTCAGCTCTTTCGGTAAACAGTCTGCTTTCTTTTGTTTCACTTAATGCACGGTTAAGCAGGTTAATTGCCTGATCAGGTTTTCCACCTTCCGTAAATGCCCTGGCCTTAAGAATATAATCAACTGTCTGTTGCCCGTAAACTGTACCGGCAATCATCAAAATCCAAATCAGAGTTATAATCTTTTTCATTTTAAAAGTCATTCAAAATCATTTTGTGGTCTGCGGAGTAACCTTTGAATTTAATTCGGTGATAACATGAACAAAACCTGTTAGATGGAATAGTTCGAGTCCTGAAACTTTGTTTTCATAAACATCACATTGAT
>PLNF01000101.1:0-311 GCA_003141715.1 Bacteroidales bacterium
TCAAAGTCTGTTTTTCCAACTGCCTGGGCAGCTTCATTCAGACCAAAGAATTGTGCGTGAGACTTATTGATCCTGATAAATCGACTTTCGCGGTCCTTAAAATAAATATGATCAGGAAGGTTATTTAAAAGAGCGTCAATAAGATACTGTTCCTGTATCAACTCTTTTTCAGCTTGCTTCTGCTCTTTTACTGATTGAATAAGCTGTCTGTTCTGATACGCTTTTGAGGAAATCTCAGTGGCAAAGGCAAATAGCATCTGAGCGATCTTTTCAAACTTCTCTTTTGACATTACAGGTACTTCGTCCAATGC
>PLNF01000101.1:324-124429 GCA_003141715.1 Bacteroidales bacterium
CAATCCACCGCTTAAACATAGTTGTATAACCGGGCCGGAAGCATTAGGCTTGCCAATTTCTGCATCGGATTTGAAACAGTTTATAAGTCCCGAATCTGTTTTCCTGATTATTCCATTACATAATCTGCAGAAATTACTGGGACGTGTTATAGGTTTGCCATCAGGATGAGTTATTATTGATGCAACCCCCGTTGCATCCGAAAAGAGGTCCTGAATATGCTGAATATCATCTAAATCGAATATATCGGAAAACTGGATGCTATCCGTAGTATTCGTACCATTTTCATCCTTTTGATTAATAAGTTCCCGTGCGTTTTCATCGCTGTTCATACAAATTCTCATTTTTTGTCATAAAACACAAGATACGAAATTTTAGTCACATTACTTGATTTTCTAAGTGTTACAAAGGAGTTATTGTTAAAGAGTTGAAGGGGTCGAAGAGACAAAATTCAACATTTCAACTTTTCAACCATTTCTTTTTACCTTTGCCGCATCAAATAAAAAAAATGCAATACGACATTAAGCCCGGTATTAAAGGACTTATTTTTGATCTTGACGGAACACTTGCCGATACAATGCCATACCATTTTAAAGGGTGGCGAATGGCCTGTCAGAAATTTGGAGCCGATATCGATACAGCTTTTCTAAGGAAACATACCGGCACACCCGGATGGATAATCGCTGATGAGATTATTAAGAAATGTAAACTATTAGGAAGTGTTACAATTGATCAGATAATGGCTGAAAAGCTCATTGAATTTTATAAAGAACAGCATCTGGTCAAACCCATCGTACCAGTAGTTGATATAGTAAAAAAATATTATGGGAAACTGCCAATGGCTATTGGAACAGGTGGCCACAGGGAAGCTGTTGAACGGACTCTTGAAATTACAGACCTCCGCCAGTATTTTGATATTATTATCACGGCCAACGATGTAGAAAATTTCAAACCTCATCCTGAAACCTTTCTCAAATGTGCTGCCCTCATGAATATAGAGCCGGCATCCATTGAAGTCTTTGAGGACGGAGATCTGGGTATCGAAGCTGCGTTAAGCGCCGGAATGGCTGCCACAGATGTGAGATCGTGGTACGACTCGAGCTGGTAATAAAAACGGCGTAAGGGCATAACGGCTCAACGTAAAACCTTTAATACTCAGGTCTATGCCCTTCGCCCTGTCTGCCATTGAGCCCTTAAGCCGTTAAGCCTTTGCGCCTTTTAAACCAGTATTTTTGTTGTTAAATTAGTAATGCTGGTTTGTATATCATCGAAGATTTTCCCATTTTTAGAGCTATCCTGTTCAACTATCATGTATTTCATTCCGGCAATATTTTTCGCTGATAGTATCGTCTTGAAATCAATTAAACCGGAACCCACCGGAGCAAAATCACTGACACCATTAGTGGTGAATATAGGTGCCTGTTTGGTGAACATATCTTTCATATGGAAAAGCTGGAACCGGCCCGGGTATTTTTTAAAAAGCTCAACGGGGTTTTGTCCGGCTTTGGTTGTCCAGAAAAGATCAAGTTCCATCGTCATGAGGTCTTTATCCATCTCAGGCAAAAAGACATCGAAATAAGGTACCTTACCTTCAATAGTATCGAATTCGAAATCATGATTATGATATCCAAACTGAACATCATTTTCTTTCATGATTTTTCCTACTTTGTTCCATTCGGCAACCATTCTCTGATAACCGGCAATCGATTTACGGTCGGCCTCCTCAATCCATGGCTGCATACAATACCTGGCGCCTAATTTTGCATGATCTTCTGCCATTTTTTTAGCTTCATCACTAGTAATACCTTTAGGATTTACACCGGCATGACTGCTAAGTATTTTCATTCCGAGTCCATTTACCAGTTTTTTGAATTCCAAAGGTTCATAACCATAAAACTTGCCATTGGCATAATTCGCCAATTCAACATATTCATACCCGATATCAGAAACTTTTTTCAGTGAACCCGGAACATCTTTTTGCATAGCATCGCGTATAGTATATAACTGAAGTCCTATTCCGAATTTTCTCAGATCAGCAACAGTTTTATCTGGTGCAGCTATCGCTGACGATTTCAGATTACTGTTTGAAATAACGAATGCTCCCAAGACACCTGTAGCAGATAGTTTTAGGAATTCCCTTCTTGATTGTTTTGTTTTCATGACAATGACAATAAATATTTAAAAAATTATTGATTCTAAAACATTTTTAATAATCAGAGAATAAAAGTAATATAAAAAGGCAAAAAAACGGAAGGCAATAGACAAAAGTAAAAAGATAAAAGGAAAAAAAGGAAAAAATAACTTCAAACTTCAAAATTCGTTTGTTCTATATTCATTTGTTCAAAATATTAACCTTCTTTGCTTGAAATATTGAAAGTTTTTTATGAATGAACTAATCATAACTTCCGATGGTTCTCATACTATCTTTGTTCCTGAAATAGATGAGCACTATCATTCAGTTCATGGTGCCGTTCAGGAATCAACATTTATTTTCATTAAGAACGGATTCAATTTTTGTGAGGCTGATCCTCTGTCTATTCTTGAAATTGGCTTCGGGACAGGGCTAAATGCACTTCTGACTGCTGTAAAAAGTATGGCAGGAACAAGAGAAGTCAATTATACTTCAATTGAAAAATATCCGATTGATAATAAAATGATCAGTTCACTGAATCATCATGAATTTGCCGGTGAAAATGGCAAGGAGATCTTTCATCTGATTCATTCATCACCATGGAATACAGATGTGAAGATCTGCAAGAACTTCAACCTGAAAAAGATTGAGACTGATTTTACAAAAGAACAACTATCGGGCAGATATGATCTGATATATTTTGATGCATTCGGGCCTGATAAACAACCGGAAATGTGGACAAGGGAAATGTTTTCAGGAATTTCATCTGTTTCAAATAAAAATGGCATCCTCATCACTTATTCAGCCAAAGGTGAAGTGAAAAGAATCCTTAAAGCATGTGGGTTTGATGTAACTCTAATTCCGGGTCCGCCGGGGAAAAGGCAGATGATAAGGGCTGTGAAAATTTAAAATATATTTTTTCTATGTCTTTTTTGCTTTCCCTAAAGTATTATCTTAGCGGAAATTTTAAATTTAAAAATGTATCGTATGAAAATCAAGGGATTAATTGTATTGACCGGTGTAATAGCTTTAATGCTTGGCTCTTGCGGAAAGAGTTCTCTTAAAANNTGCAAACCTTAAAAGTAAAGAAGATTCATTGTCCTATGCTTTCGGTATTGTAAATTATAACGCTTTGAAGACTGACAGTCTTATCCTCGATCCTATGGTTGTTGCAAAAGCAATGATGGATGGAAAAGAGGGAAAACCATTGATGGCTGATGACATTGCACGTTCATATATAATGGTGTTTATCAATAAACGTGAAACTGCAAAAGCTGCAAAAAAGGCAGAAGTAGATAAGGTAAAGTATAAAGATTATATCGATCAGAATGAGGCTTTCCTGGCCAAGAATAAAGGGAAAGCAGGTGTAACTACTACCGCCAGCGGGCTGCAGTATGAGGTAATCAAAATGGGTACAGGTCAAAAACCTACTGCTCAGAATACAGTGAAAGTCAATTATGTCGGAACTCTCATCGATGGCACCGAATTTGACTCGTCAGTTAAAAGAAAAGCACCTGCAACTTTCCCTGTATCTGGTGTTATCCCGGGTTGGACAGAGGCTTTACAGCTCATGCCTGTTGGTTCAAAATTCAAACTTTGTCTTCCTGCATCAATAGCTTATGGAGCAACAGGAGCAGGTGAAGTTATTAAACCATTTTCAACACTTATTTTCGAAGTCGAACTTCTGGAAATTGTAAAGTAACATGACTACGGCGGAGATACAAACTCCTAAAGGTACCATGAAGGTCAGTTTCCTTGAAGTTGACGCACCTGGTACTGTGGAGAACTTTATTACACTTGCGAAAAAAGGATTCTATGACGGACTGGCTTTTCACAGGGTTATTCCGGATTTTGTTATTCAGGGAGGATGCCCGCTTTCCAGGGATATGAGTGACCCCAGAGTTGGGACCGGTGGACCCGGATATAAAATAAAGTGCGAATTAACAGGTGATAATCAATACCACGACAAAGGAGTTCTTTCTATGGCCCATGCAGGCAGAAACACAGGCGGGTCACAGTTTTTTATCTGTCATAGCCGCACCAATACTAAACACCTTGACAGACAACATACATGCTTCGGAAAAGTGTTTGAAGGACTGGATGTTATCGATAAAATTCGCCAGGGTGACAAAATTGAAAAAATAATTATTCACGAAGAATAAACTGAAATGGCATTTGAAATCACAGGAAAAGTAATAGATATCTCTCCTGTAAATCAGGTAAGCGACAAATTTAAAAAAAGGGAATTTGTCATCGAGAAAAAAGAAACAGGTGGAGCAGCTGTATTTATTGACTATATTAAATTCCAGCTTATACAGGACAAATGTGACCTTATCAACGAATCATTTTTAAATGAAGATGTCAGGATATGGTTCAACCTTAAAGGTAATAAATGGGAACGCGACGGTAAAATTAATTACTTTACAAACCTTGATGCATGGAAGATAGAAAAAACATCTTCTGCCATAAAGGATCAGAACGTTCCATCGCATACCACCCTTGAGGATATCCCACCTGAAAACGATGAGTTAAGTGATTTACCATTCTAAGAAAAATAATTAAAAGGCTGTTCCAATTTCGGGCAGCCTTTTTAAAATATTGAAAATATGAAATATCTCTTTCTTGCAATCGTCGCTTTGGCAAATACCTGCATCCAGGCGCAGGTTTCATTTTATCCGATTCCACCAAACTCACGCCAGTTTCTGCTTCCGTACGACAGGATTATACAACCGGCAGGTATACAGGTCTACTTTGGCGATGCATCGATGGAAAGTCACGCTCTCGATGCCGTATTGTCTCCTGATGAAAAATGGCTTGCAGTTGAAGAAAGAGAAAGTATTGTCTTTATAAGTACCTCAGATCTGAAAGAAAAATTTAAACTCAGGAATGATGATAACATGAATCTCAGAGGTGGAATGAACACCTATTCAGGGATTATGTGGTATATGAGTAAAGAGGGTCTTAAAGTTTACTGGAGTGCAATCGGATTTAAGCAAAGGTCCTTTGTTGTGTCGGCCATGTGGGATGGAATTAAGGCAGAATTCAGTCGTATGTTCGAATATGAAGGTACACCAATATCCCATTTGGCTCTTCCAAATGAAATTCTCATAACAAAAGAGAAAACGAAAGAGTTTCTGTATGTAGTACTTAATGGGAATAACAATGTTCTTAAGCAGGATTTTAGTTCCGGCAAAACAATATGGAAAGTTGATACGGGTGTTGCACCTTATGGTATTACTTTGGCGTCAGGGAAACTGTATGCCACAAACTGGGCAGGCAGAAATCCGGAAGCTGATGATAAAGATGTTGCCGGAGTTCCCTGGGGACTTGCAAGAGTTGACAACAAAACAGCAGGAGGCGCTACAAGAGAGGGCAGTGTCACGGTAATAGATCCTGCAAATGGTAAAATAATCAAAGAACTGGTAGTAGGTCTTCACCCTAATGAAATAATAAGTGATAAAACCGGTAGATTTGTTTATGTTACAAATTCCAACAGCGACAATGTCACTGTCATAAATACAGCAAAAGATGAAATCACTGAAACAATAAGCGTCAGGCTTCAGCCCTTAATAAATCCATTTTTTGGCGATTCACCCGATGGTCTTTGTCTCTCCCGCGATGGCAAATATCTATATGTCGCAAATGGTATGGATAATGCACTTGCTGTTATCGAACTGGGGGAGAATGCATCTGTTAATTCTTCCAAAGCTGCAAGCACAGTAATCGGATTTATTCCTACCGGAGCCTACCCTTCATCTGTAACTATATCAAATCAGGACTATCTGTATGTTGCTAACCTCGAAGCTAAGGGTGCCCGGCTGGGAGTGACTCGTACCACTACCAGATATAACTCACATAATATGCAGGCTTCAATATCTGTGATTCAGGTTCCTGACAAACATGATCTTAATGCGTATACCGATACGGTTATTGCAGCTAATAACCTCTCAAGAGCATTGAGAGCAAGGGAAAAGCCAAGGGAATCCGTTCAGCCAAAACCTGTACCGGAAAGAATAGGGGAACCCTCCCTGTTTAAACACGTGGTTTATATTATTAAGGAGAACAGAACCTATGATCAGATTCTGGGAGATATGAAACAAGGAGATGGAGATCCTGCTTTGTGTACATATGGATCTCTGATTACCCCAAATACTCACAAATTATCTGAAGAATTTATGCTTCTCGATAATTTCCATGTTTCAGGAAAAGGTTCGCCAGAAGGACATCAGTGGACAGACGCCTCAATTGTAACAGATTATATCGAGAAGAATATGAGAGCCTGGTTCAGAAGCTACCCCCATGTTCAGAACGATGCGCTGGTTTATGCTCCCACCGGATTCCTGTGGGATAATGCAACCAGTCATGGAAAATCAGTCCGTATTTACGGTGAAGCATCAGTTCCCTTAATTGACAATAAACTTAAATGGGGAGATATTTATAAAAAATATAAAAACGGGGAGAAGGTTGAATTCACAAACTTCACCACAATTGAACCTGTGAAGAAAATCCTGTGTATGTCTTATCCTTCTTATGGGAACCATGAATTTTCTGATGCTATGCGGGCTGATGCATTAATCAAAGAATTACATGATTTTGAGGCAATGCCCGGGGATAAGCTCCCGGAATTGTCGATAGCTGCTTTGCCAAATGACCATACTATCGGAATAAGACCCGGATCTCCAACACCAAGGGCTATGATTGCTGACAATGATTATGCCCTCGGAAGAATTGTTGAGGCATTTTCGAAAAGCAGGTTCTGGGAAAACACAGTCATATTTGTCGTTGAGGATGACTCACAGAGCGGATGGGACCATGTTTCTGCCTACAGAACAGTTGCGCTTGTAATCAGCCCCTATTCAAGACTAAAAAAGACAGTACATACTTATTATACACAGCCTTCTATGGTCAGGACCATTGAGCAAATATTGGGTTTACCCCCGATGAATATCCAGGATGCAATTGCGAATCCAATGGCAGATTGTTTTGGAACCAGACCAGATAAAACTCCTTATCTGCCTCTTCCAAATAATATTCCAATCGATGAGATGAATCCACAAATTATTTCATTAAAAGGAAATGCCCGTTACTTTGCAGAAAAAAGCATGCTCCCTGAATTCGACAAAGTTGATGCAGGTGATGATGATCTTCTGAACAGAATACTCTGGTTTGCAGCGAAAGGCAATACACCTTACCCGGCAAAATTTACTGGTGGCAAAAGTGATGAAGATGATAAATAACCCGCTTCTGCAGGATTGGAAAACTCCGTTCGGGACTCCTCCATTTCATCTTATAGAGACAATTCATTTCAAACCTGCAATTGAGGAGGCTATTAAATCTGCTGCAGGCGAAATAAAAATAATTACAGATAATAATGAACTGCCGGATTTTGAAAACACAATCGCATCACTCGACAGAGCAGGGGAAGCTCTTGGCAGAATCACTTCACTCCTATACAACCTTAACAGTGCTGAAACTAATAAATCTCTTCAGGAAGTTGCACAGGAGGTATCTCCACTTCTTACACGCTTCTCAAATGATATTACTCTCAACAAAAAACTTTTCAAAAGAATAAAAACTATTTTCGAATCAATAGAAAATTCAGGACTCAACACAGAACAAAAGATCCTTACTGAAAGGAAATTCAGAAATTTTATTCTGGGAGGCGCAGCTTTAAAAGAAGAAGAGAGAAAACGGTTCAGGGCTATATCTGAGGAACTGGCAACACTCTCACTTAAATTTGAAGAGAATATCCTTGAAGAGACAAATTCTTTTAAACTGCATATCACTGACAAAAATGATCTTGCCGGACTCCCTGAAAGTCTGATTGAAATGGCTTCGATGGAAGCTGAAATGAGAAAAAAACAGGGATGGATTTTCACTCTTCATTTTCCGAGCTACGTTCCATTTATGCAATACTCTGAAAAAAGAGATCTCCGTGAGAAAATGTTAAAAGCTTATTCTTCGCGAGCCTTCAGAGGTAATGTTAATGATAACAGTCAAAACGTCCTGAAAATTGCAAACCTTCGTCTTGAAATAGCCGGCATACTGGGATTCAGCACCTTTGCTGAAATGATATTAGGCGACCGTATGGCTGATACCCAAAAAAAAGTTGAAAAATTTCTGGAAGAGCTTTATGTGGCATCAAAACCGGCTGCCTTGAGGGACTTTAAACATGTCAGCAGCTTTGCTGAGAGCCTGGGACATTCAGGTACAATCGAAAGGTACGACTGGGCTTACTATTCCGAGAAGCTAAAAAAAAAGCTTTATGATATTGACGATGAAATACTTAAACCATATTTCAGTCTTGAAAAAGTTGAAACTGCCGTTCTGGGTCTTGCCTCTACGCTATATGGTATAAGGTTTATCAGAAACAAAACAATTCCTGTTTACCACCCCGAAGTAAAGACCTTCGAAGTATATGACCGCCGCAATACGTTTCTTTCAATTCTCTATATCGATTACCATCCTCGTCCCGGGAAGAATGGCGGAGCCTGGATGACCAGCTACAGAGATCAGAAGAATGAAAATGGAAATGAAGTAAGACCTCTGATCTCAATAGTTGCCAACTTTACAAGACCATCTGAGACGAGACCTTCACTCCTTTCATTTAATGAGCTGACCACCTTACTTCATGAGTTTGGACATTCTCTGCATGGAATTCTGACTAAATGCACCTATGAGAGTCTGTCAGGTACAAATGTCGCACGCGATTTCGTTGAACTGCCATCCCAGTTCATGGAGAATTTTGCTTTCGAAAAAGAGTGGCTAGATACATGGGCCATACATTATATTACCGGAGAAAAAATCCCTTTCGAAATTATAAGCAAGATAAAAGAAGCTTCAACATTTAATGAAGGTTATGCATGTTACAGGCAATTAAGCTTCGGTTTTCTCGATATGGCATGGCATACAATAACAAAGCCGGTTGATGCAAATATCTCAGATTTTGAATCTGTGGCTATGGCAAAAACAGAATTGTTTCCACCAATTGAGGGCTTAAATATGAGTGCCTCTTTCGGACATATATTCGGAGGTGGATATGCGGCTGGATATTATGGATATAAATGGGCCGAAGTACTTGACGCAGACGCTTTCAGCTATTTTACGGAAACCGGAATATTCAATAAGAAAACAGCAGCATCATTCAGGAAAAATATTCTTGAAAAAGGAGGAACTGATAACCCCCACGATCTTTATGTGCGATTCAGAGGCAAAGAACCTTCAATTGATGCTCTGCTTATTAGAAGTGGCTTGAAATAAATAAGATCAGGTTCAGGGTGCAAGAAACACATGCAACATGCAATATGCAACACTATCAAATAATAATTAATACTATCTTTGCATCGTCTTAAGTCAAACCAACAATTGTCATTAATTTACTATTTATCAACACCTTAACTCTCCAGAAATGATTCTCTTTTTCGAAGCTGATACCAAAAACATTATTGCAGTAGGTACAAATGGAAAACTTCCTGCTAAGGAAATGGAAAAACTGATCTGGCTATTTGGAAATGCTTCATTAATCAGTAAAGAAAGCCTTGAAGGAACCTTTATTGGTCCACGGAAAGAGATGATAACTCCATGGAGTACAAATGCAGTAGAGATTTCACAGAATATGGGCATTGTGGGAATAAAGAGAATCGAGGAGTTTCATGCGACAACATCTGAAAAACCACACTACGATCCGATGCTTCAGTCACTCTACAAAGGATTAGATCAGAGCATCTTCACCATTGACAAACTTCCGGATCCTGTTTTTTATATTGACGATATAAAACAATATAATCTCAGAGAGGGACTCGCACTCAATGATGAAGAGGTTGAGTATCTTGATAAATTAAGTAATTCATTAGGGCGTAAACTAACAGATAGTGAAGTATTTGGCTTTTCACAGGTTAATTCTGAACACTGCCGTCATAAAATCTTCAACGGGACTTTTGTTCTCTCCGGTATTGAAAAAGAGCAAACTCTTTTTCAGATGATTAAGTCAACGACAAAAACCAATCCAAATAGCGTTATTTCAGCATATAAAGATAATTGTGCCTTTGTACAGGGTCCGGTTGTTGAGCAATTTGCTCCCGGAACACAGGACCGTCCTGATTTCTTTAACATAACAGACTATGAATCTGTCCTTTCAATTAAAGCTGAAACACATAATTTCCCAACCACTGTCGAACCTTTTAACGGTGCTTCAACGGGTACGGGAGGTGAGATCAGGGATCGGATTGCAGGAGGCAAAGGTGCTTTTCCTCTTGCCGGGACAGCTGTTTACATGACATCCTATCCCCGTCCTGATGGAGACCGCCCATGGGAGAAAGCCACACAGGAAAGACCATGGCTTTATCAGACACCCGAAGATATATTAATTAAAGCATCAAACGGGGCAAGCGATTTTGGAAATAAATTCGGACAACCGCTTATTTGTGGTTCTGTTTTTACCTTCGAACATTTTGAGAATTGTAAAAAGTTCGGTTATGATAAGGTTATAATGCTTGCCGGTGGAATAGGAATTGGTAAGAAGAAGGATAGCGAAAAAAATATTCCTGAGAAAGGTGATCTTATTGTGTTGCTCGGGGGTGATAACTACAGGATAGGAATGGGAGGAGGTGCCGTTTCATCGGTTGATACAGGTAAATTCGACAGCTCCATTGAACTAAATGCTGTTCAGCGGGCTAATCCCGAGATGCAGAAAAGAGTCTATAATGCTATCAGGGCCCTGAGTGAATCAGCGAATAATCCAATAATATCAATCCATGACCATGGAGCAGGCGGGCATCTTAACTGTCTGTCGGAACTTGTCGAAGCAACGGGAGGTAAAATTGATATCAGCAAATTACCAGTCGGCGATCCTACTCTGTCAGCCAGGGAAATAATCGGCAATGAGTCCCAGGAACGTATGGGGCTGATCATGAAAAAGACTGATGTTGATACATTAAAGAAAATTGCCGAAAGGGAAAGAGCACCAATTTATATCATCGGTGAAGTAACAGGCGACATGCTGTTTACTCTTGAGAATCCTCTCACGAATGAGAAACCAATAGATTTACCACTCGAATCACTTTTCGGTGATCCTCCAAAAACAATAATGAATGATGTAATTGTTGAAAATAACTACAAAAAACTCGAATATTCGATTCAAAAAATTGAGGAATATGCAGAACAGGTTCTTCAACTTGAGGAGGTTGCGTGCAAAGACTGGCTTACTAATAAAGTTGACAGGTCCGTAACCGGCAGACTCGCGAAACAACAATGCGCAGGCCCTCTTCAATTACCGTTGAACAATCTTGGAGCTATTACACTTGACTACAGGGGCAAAAAGGGAATGGCAACCTCCATCGGACATGCTCCGGCCGCAGGACTTATTGATCCTTCGGCCGGTTCAGTACTTTCTATTGCAGAGGCTCTGACAAATATTATCTGGGCTCCACTCACAGAAAAATTAAGAAGTGTTTCCCTCTCAGCTAACTGGATGTGGCCCTGTAAAAATCCGGGTGAGGACACAAGACTCTATGAAGCAGTAAAAGCAGTAAGCGATTTTGCAATTGCCCTCGGTATAAACATTCCAACAGGGAAAGACAGCCTCTCAATGACCCAGAAATATAATGATCAGGTGGTATATTCACCTGGCACCGTAATAATCTCGGCGGCAGCTGAAATTGATAACATCAAAAAAATTGTCGAACCTGTAATAGTAAACGATCCTTATACGAGTCTTCTATATATTGATATGAGCCGCGATGCATTTAAACCTGGAGGCAGCAGCTTTGCCCAGATTCTGAACAGGCTTGGCGATGATGTTCCTACTGTTACTGACCCTGCATATTTTAAAGAAGTTTTTAATACAATTCAGGATCTCATACTTAAAGGAAAGATTCTTTCAGGGCATGATATATCAGCCGGTGGAATGTTAACTACCCTGCTGGAAATGTGCTTCTCAAACACTTATGGGGGAATATCAGTAAACCTCTCAGCTATTGATGAAAGTGATACTGTAAAAATACTCTTCAGTCAAAACCCCGGGATAATTATTCAGGTAAAGGATGAGGATGAAGCTGCTGAAATCCTTCTGGAAAACGGGATATCATATTTCTCTATTGGTCACCCGGTTAATGAAAGGACATTGTTTGTGACAAACAATAATAACTTAATAACATTCGATATTGATAAACTTCGTGATAAATGGTTCCGTACTTCGTATCTACTCGACAGGCGTCAATGCGGACCAGAACTTGCACTTGAACGATTTCAGAATTATAAAAATCATGAATTGAATATCAAAATATCTGATTTTGCCGGAACATTTAAATCTCTGGGAATAACACCAGAGAGAAGAAAAAAATCAGGGATCAGAGCTGCAATAATAAGGGAAAAAGGTGTAAATGGTGACAGGGAGATGGCTTATGCCCTATATCTGGCGGGTTTCGACGTGAAGGATGTGCATATGACTGACCTTATATCCGGAAGAGAAACCCTGGAGGAAATAAGTATGATAGTTTTCGTCGGAGGTTTTTCAAATTCAGATGTTTTAGGATCTGCCAAAGGTTGGGCTGGCGCATTCAGATATAATGAAAAAGCACGCATCGCTCTTGATAATTTCTATAAAAGAACTGATACTCTGTCACTTGGTGTCTGTAACGGATGTCAGCTTATGGTTGAACTGGATCTCTTGTACCCACATCATAAAGATAAACCAAAGCTGCTGCTTAATAAGTCACATAAATTTGAATCAGGTTTTTTTGGGGTGAAAATTTTAGAAAATAACTCTGTGATGCTTGGAAACATGACAAATATGGAGCTTGGAATATGGGTAGCTCACGGAGAGGGACAATTCAACCTTCCTTATCCTGAAAACAAGTATCAGATACCTTTAAAATTCAGCAGACATACCTATCCGGCCAATCCAAACGGATCAGATTTTGATGTAGCCGGATTATGTTCAGAAGATGGTCGTCACCTTGTAATGATGCCGCACCTGGAACGGGCATATTTTCCATGGCAATGTGGTTTCTATCCTGATGACAGGAAAAATGATGATGTTACACCATGGATAAAAGCCTTCGTTAACGCAAGGCAATGGATTAAAACTAACGGGTAATCGGGGTCATAAAGACTGATAAAAGTTTTGAATTAGCTGAACCTGATGATTCTCCTTTCCTAATATCCTTCGGAACAATTTTTTCGCTGATTATCTGAATATTATATAGGCCAGTATCCTGTATATAAAGTGACCCTATAAATGAATCAGCCCTGAAATAGGGATAAGTAACATCACTCGAGTTATGTATTATTTTGTCACATGCAGGACGAGCTTCAAGCCTGTTATCAAGAATGCTCAGCATTACCGAATTATCATATTTCAGATCGGTTGTATCTATGGTAGCACTCGACAACCAGACATTAAAACGTCCTGATTTCGAAACAACAACATTCCATTCAGCTGTATTGCTTGAAGGATTTACCATATCCCGATAACAATCTGCTTTATCAACTTTTAACGAAATGGTACCATCCTTCTGTTGTAATATCTTGTTCTGAACAATTTTGTTTTTCACTCCCTTTTGCTCACCAATATTATTGCATGAATGGAACAAGAAGATCCCAATTAATGCAAGTAACCCACATGTTTTGCTTCCCATTATCCTAAATTTTGACAGGTTTATAATTTGTGCTTATAACGTTTGAAAAACAATTTCAGTATATGAAATGTTTGAAATGGCAAATTAAAATCAAATATTTGCGAGTTCTTTTATTGAACTGATATTGCTGCCACTATTTTTTTTTAGAGGATTCATAATTAAAGCTTCAGCCACAATCTCAGAAATATCTGCAACTCTTGTTTCTGTAACAGCAGAGAAAGTTTTTTTACAAAGAGGACAAGCGGTTGCAAGAATATCAGGACTATTTTTGGTCAATTCAATTGCGGCATCGAGAGCTATTTTCTTTTTAGTCTGAGAACTTATTTTCATGTTTGCAAGACTTCCTCCGCAGCAAAGCGAATTTCCATCTTCGAAATTGCTTCTCTCGAGCCGGGAAACATGCTTCAGAACATCTTTTGGTTCATCATAGACACCTGATCCTCTTCCAAGATCGCAAGGAGAATGATAGACAACTTTCTTGTGTAAGAAATTCAGCTTCACTGATCCATCATCGATGAGCATCTTGATAAATTGTGTGTGATGAAGCACTTCCACATCCAGATAATAGCTTTCCTTAAACACTTTATAACATATTGGACACGATGTTACAAGTGTATGGGCGCCCGATTTCCAGATCATCTGCGAATTATAATTAATAAGTTCCCTGGCTTCCTTATCCTGCCCTGCAAGCATTAACGGACGTCCACAACAGGCTCCCCCCTGCTTATCAATAAAACTGTATTTCACTCCTGAGGCATCAAGAATTTTTATCATGGAATTCTTAATAGATGGAGTCAGATGGGTCATGCATCCGGCAAAATACAATATGTCAGTCTTTTCCGGAACGGTTTCCTGAAGGAAATTATAATTTGAAGAAGCAATAGCTTTTTCTGAAATAATAGTCTGCCGGCTCCGGAAATAACCTTTATAAATGTTCCTGATATCATTTTCAGCTTCACCTCCCCTTCTCTGGATCATCCTTATGGGAGAAAGTTCTATTCCCACAGGACATTTCTGATCGCACCTGCCACACATCAGGCAGTTATCAGCGATTTCAGAAACGTCATCGTTATTACGAATAGCTTTCATGAAGTAAGCTGACTGAATATTGGTAATACCTGCTGAAAAATTAAGCTGACATGCATCAATGCATATTCCGCATGAAGAGCAGGAGTAAGTTTGAACCTCTGAATATGTACCTGCCTTGTCGCCGGTTTTTATTCCGGCATTTCTCATAAAAATAAGGAATAGTTCAGTGGGGATATGCATATATCTTGTAACCGGAAGAAGAATGAAAAAAGTTCCTAAGGAGATGGAGTAAAGCCACCAAAAAGGATATGCCATCTGTTGGGCCGGAAGAAATGCTGCAAGCCAGGCTCCCAGTGATCCGGTAAGAAAACTGCCTGTACCGTAAACACCACATGTGAAACTTTCAGCCAGTAGGCGGCTGGGGAATATGAGCCATAGTGACGTAAGTGCAATTCTGTCGGTGAGCTTCAGACGGGTAGTCTTCTTCATACCGACAATTTTTGAATAGAACCTTTTTGTAACAGCCAGTAATAGGCCTGAGAGAATAAATACAAGTATAAGATCCATTAAAAAACCATAAGCTGCCTCAAACCCCATCCGACCATGATCGGGGTTGAAAAATCTAAAAAAGATTGCTTTATAAGGAGCATTCAGATGTTTCGCACCAAAAATATCAGCTTCAATTGTACCAAATAAAATAAGTAAAAACCAGCCGAAAGCGAGACTCATATGCATATAGCCCAGGCGAAGGTTTGTCTTAAGTATCTTCCTGTGTATCAGACTCTCCATGAATATCTCTTTAAGGCTAAGTGCAAAAGGGATTCCGAAAAACCCACGCTGCAGTCTCAGCTTATCCGGTCTCGACAGGTCGCGGAACCAAATCACACTTCTCGCAACAACATAAATGAGAATGAAGTACAATCCAATATTAAATGGTATGACGAAAGGATCAAATTGCATATTCATCTGATTTTTGAAACGCTTTTTTGGCCAGAACCACTATATTTCTCGTATTGACTCCGCGCGGACAAACCAGAGTACACTTACCACATAGCATGCACTTTTTTAAATTCTGTCGCACCTGATCATTTTCACCACGTTTAATAAGTATATTAAGTTCCCTGAGGCTAAAAACTGTAAAATTGCTTGTTGTGCATGTTGCCGAGCACCCGCCGCATTCAATACAAAGTCTGAAGCTGGGTTCTTTCTCAAAAATGTAATCGGCTATCCTCCTATCGTTAGATTCATAGTCGATCTGCCGCCCTTTTGAAATAGTAAAACCAAATTTATTCATATTATCATTTACTATTTTTCAAATAATCAATTACTTCTACAACAGCTGCACGGGCATGTGAAATTGTTTCGGTAATATTCATTGGCGCTGTACAAGTCCCGGCGTAGAATACCCCTTCAATATTGCTTTTGTTACTGCCAAAATGATTATCAGTTGCAGCGAAGAATCTGTTTTCACCCGTTCTGAGGCCACCAATTCCTGCAATTTTTTTCCCGCCTTCTGACATTTCCATACCCGCCATAAGCACAAGCATATCAAGTTTCATTTTAAGAGGTCTGCCAGCCAACGTATCTTCAACCTTTATCAAAAGCTTGTTTTCAATTGTCTCACTAGCCTCAGACACTTTGCCTCTGATGAAGTTTACTCCCCATTTTTCCTGGGCTTCCCGGTAAAGCTCTTCATAAAAAGCTCCACCCATCCTCATATCCATATAGAAGCAAAATACTTTCGAATCAGGAAGATATTCCCTTATCTCAATAGCCTGCTTCACAGCAGTTACGCAACACAATTTAGAGCAATAGAAATTGCCAACTTTCTCATCACGCGATCCGACACAATGTATGATCCCTATTGTTTCCGGAACAATTCCGTTAGTTAAAGCAAGCTCTCCTTTCTTGAACATCTCCTCAAGATCAGCAGAAGTAAAAACATTATCATAAATTCCATAACCGTACTCCTCTTTCCTGGCACTTTTAAAAAGATCAAATCCTGTCGCTACAATAACTGCATCAGCAATAAGCTCTTTCCCTTCATTCGTAGTAATCGAAAAATGACTTCCGCTCCTATTTAACTTTTCTATTGTCGTATTAGTCAGTAACTTAATGCCTCCATTATGAGTCATCCCGTCGAGGTACTCTTTTACCTCAGTACTATTCCTCCTGTCAGGAAAGAGCCTATACCAGTTATTCAGGTGTCCTCCGCTTTTGTTTTCCTTTTCAATCAGGCTGACCTCTATTCCAACTTTTGACAACTGACCCGCAACTTCAAGTCCTGCCACACCACCTCCTATTACTACAACATGCTTACTCATTTACAATCAGACATTTATAAAGTTGTGCTTTTCTGAAGATGAAGATCTGATTTCAAGATTATATTTATCTTCCGGGGAATATTCAATTCCTATTTTGTCAAGAACAGGTTCACAGTCTGTCTGATGCATCTGAAGGCCTAATTCCCACGGATCATAACCAAGAACAAGCCCGGCTACCTCTTCATATGTAAAGACAGGGATACCGTCGCCATTCTGACCATATCTTTTGCCCTCCATCTCATTTATAACATACTGCCATCTGTCGAGGAACATCGGGCAACCCGGACAGTTTGTAATTATCATATCGGGTTTAAACGGCTTCATTGATTCAAATTTTTCTTTTGAACAAGCGACAGAGAACCCCCTGTTTGCCTGTACAAGATATTGTCTGAAGCCAAAGCCGCAACAGTGNNCTTTCAGGATAATCTATTATCTGGCCGCCCCATTCTTCAATCATACCGGTAAGAACATACGGGTATTCTGCTCCACCTATTCCTTTAGATGGAAACATCTTGGCGTAATGACATCCGATATGATCAACAACTCTCAGAGGCTCGCCTGTTTTTCTATTTATAAGTTTATATTTAGCTTTTGAGGCAATCTCCTTTCTGAATTTATAGATCACATCACTTGCATGTGCCAGATTCTTTGGTTTTTTGAATTCCCTGCCGGTTGCTTTTCTTAGTTGTCGTCTCACTTTTTCCTCGACTTCCGGGAAATGATGCCATGTATCAAGAATTTCGGTATATAATCCGAAAGAAGTGATGCACGATGGCATAAGGTTTTCATATCCTGCTTCAGTCATAAGAGCAAGCTGACGCGCGACAACTGTCATTGTAGTCTCAACCGGTACTATATCGCTATGATAGCCGATTCCCGTGCAGGTTGTATGACAGGGATGCTCATAAACGTCTTTTTTAAGCTCTTCTCGCATTATTTTAAGAAACGCTGTTTCTGATCCTGGAAAGAAATTCTGTCTTACACAGCTTCTTACATAATAATATTTGTCGTCAGCAATTTCCTTCTGATAATCATTCCAAACAGCTTTCTTCCCTTCAAGTATCATCTTGTGAAAATATTATCTGGTGTGACGACCATTATTAGTTTTATAAATATATCTGAAATACTCATTTTCGATACCCTCATCCAATTGCATATTTAATTCTAATGCCTTTTTCTTAGAAAATTCTTCAATATTTTCAAATCTTTTCATCCCGCCGGTTACTTTAAAAATCTCCCTGATCTCATCCATCGCCTCTTCAGGTATTTTCCTGAGGATTCCCGGACCGTCGCCTTTGTAATTAGCTCCCATCTTTTTAAACAGATCGCTCCAGTTATCCTGAATCCAGTCCCAGACAGGTCCCTGTTCGGGATGCATTGATGTACCTACTCCTTCAAGATAAAGGCAATAACCGGTTGTAACTATCCAATTGCCAACTGTCCTTTTCAGAGCAAGTTGCTGTCTGCCCTTTTCGGATTCTGTAAAAAAACCAAGATCCTGCGAAAGCGATCGCAATGCCATGATTATCAATCCGGGAGCGTTTCCACGGGGACACCGTGTTTTGCATGACATACATTCACCGCAATACCATATTGTGTCCGACTTTAATAGTTCAGTTATCTTATCATCATCCTTTGTCTGAACTTCATCAACTATTTTTCTGGGATCGTAAATATAAAACTCTGCAGCCGGACAGATAGCTGTACATACTCCGCAATTCATACAGGCATTCAGTCCTTCTTCAAACCTGACATCCTCCAATAATAAATCGTACAGTTTTCCCATCAGTTTCTATGAGTGAAAATTGTTACAAGATTAACACAAAGGTAACTCCTATATAAAGAGGGGGAAAGAAGCTTAAAGCCTATTTAAATGGGGTATTTATACGTATATGCAACGATACAACGGGGCTGTGAGATTTAAGAACAAGCTTCTTATATCCAGGTTTTGTGAAAACAAGACTGCCGGGAAAAACAATACAGATAATAGGAAAAACTTTTTTAAAATACTTAATTGGTTCATCAGGCAAAAGAAGATTCCTATTTTATTTTACTCTTTATACCAATCATTTTCAGCACATTATCAACATCTGTTTTGTCGTTAATAATAAATGTGACAGGCCTTATTAAACCATATCTTTTTGCAGATCTGAATTCTTCTTTTATGTTCTGAGGCAGGTCACTGTTTTCAATAATAGTTTCAGCTTTATTCCCTAGATAAAAAGTAATTCTGAAAGTATCAGTTAAGATTCCGGCCCAGAAAATAGTTTTCTTTTTATGGATCATCTTAAAAAGCCATCTTTTCCCGTCGTTATAATAATTCCACTGTCCAAGGGAATCTTTATAGTTATTGGACATATGTTCCATTATATTTTTCCACAATTGCTTTTTATCGCCTATAATTGAAAAGATATATTCGTCCGTAGGATAGACATTCTTATCAGAAAGCAAAATGTTCTCTTTGTCTGACATGATTATTTATTTTGCTATTGTATTAATTAAACTTCGGATTCACAAAGTACTGCACAAAGGCCCGTAAAGGGCTTTTTCAATCAATTCAAATTCTTCAAATTTGATAAAGCCTCGGGCGAGAACTTAAGAACTCCTGAGTGTGTATGGAGTAAGGATCTCCATACAAATTGATCAGGAAAAGCCGATAATAAATAATTTATAATGTATTATAAATGAGCTAATACCCTCATTGTTTTACTTCTGCTTCAGATGCTGTAGTCCTGGTAAGTGAAAGAGGAACTTCTCCCTCAGAATAGACAGCCTTACCAGACATTGTCGAATCATTTTCAATTTTCAGCATCACTTTAATATCTTGACCTTCAAGATAAACCGAAAATAAAACACTGTCATTGATGGTTTTAACATTTTCACCTAAAAGTATAGAATCGCTCCCTGAAACAGACATTGTTGCAGTAGGTTTTTTTTCATTTAAGTCAACAACTATTGTTCCCGAATTATATCCTTCAGGTGCGTACGGGGCTGCAAATTTCCAGGTACCGACAGGGTTATTTTTGATATGATTATTTTGGGCCATCAGAACCGGCAGACTAAAAACCACTAACAAAATAATTACAATTCCTTTTTTCATAAAATAGAAGTTTAAATAATGATAACAAAAATGAATTTTTCAAGTCGTCAAAGGTAATCTGTTTTTTTTAATAATGTTTTCTAAGAAATAAAAAACATAAAACATCATAATTATCAAATTGATTTTGGTGGCAAGGAAATTCCTTTCGATTGCCTCATTACAGTACCGCTTCATAGTTGTAGGTCCATTCTCATTATTAAAAGAATCGAGGTTAAATCATCTTGGATAATTATTATTCAAATTGATTTACTGGAACATCCTTCTGAAAGCCAGAAAACTTCCGATAACCAGTTATATTATGCTCATGCCGGAGGAGTAGGTTCCCAAATTATTTTTACATAGAAAACACTGTCTCTTCCTGAGAATAAGCAGAGGTGTTGCATACAACGTCTCTGCTTATCTGTTATAGCGTGATACGATCGATAACCAAATCTGTTTTTCTTTTGGGTAAGCCTGATGAGTTTGGGAACATTTGAAAATGATTACTTTTGTAGTCCATTGAGGTGAGCATTTCCATGGCGTTAAACTAATTTTTATTTATGACGGATCTTGAAATATATTTTGACCAGTTTCGAAGAAATATTATTGGTATTGATGCAGATATTAAAACGCCCTACGGAACCAGGAAACTGATTTATGCAGACTGGATAGCCAGCGGGAGATTATACTCACAAATTGAAAAACGGATTTCAGAAGATATCGGACCGATGGTAGGTAACACTCATTCAGAATCGACTACTACCGGGAAGGCAATGACTGATGGATATCATCTCGCACAGAAAATAGTGAAGCGCCATGTGAATGCTAATGATAATGACATTTTGATTTTTACCGGAACCGGAATGACTTCGGCAATTGCCAAGCTTCAGAGACTGCTTGGACTGAAGGTTCCTGAGCAGGCTATAAAGTTCTGTTCTTATTCTACTGGAAATTACAATAGCTGTAAGGACATTCCGAATGAAAAGCGTCCAGTCGTTTTTTTAACTCATACAGAACATCATTCGAATCACACATCCTGGTTTGAAACGCTGGCGGATGTTGTAGTTTTAGAACCCTCCTCTGATCTTACAGTTAATCCTGACGCTTTGCGCAAAGAGATAGTTAAATATAAAGACCGGCCATTACTTATAGGCTCATTTACCTCGTGCTCCAATGTAACTGGTTATTACCCTCCATACTATGAACTGGCAAAGATAATGCATGAGCATCATGGATACTGTTTTGTGGATTTTGCAGCTTCAGCCCCTTATGTTGATATTGATATGCATCCCGCTGACAAGATTTATCAGCTTGATGCCATTTTCTTTTCGCCACATAAGTTTCTCGGAGGACCAGGCAGTGCAGGAGTTTTGATTTTCAGCAAAGAACTATACAAAAATGATATTCCTGACAACCCGGGAGGAGGAACTGTAAAATGGACAAACAGGTGGGGAGGTTACAGCTACATTACCGATATTGAGGTAAAAGAAGATGGAGGAACTCCAGGATTCCTGCAGGGAATTAAGGCTGCCCTTGCAGTAAAGCTCAAGGAAAAGATGGATACTAAAAAGATACATCAGAGAGAGAATGAGCTTATCGAATTAACTTTCAGGGAATTATCTAAAATAAGGAATCTGCATATCCTTGCCTCGGATATCAGGGACAGACTGGGTGTGTTCTCTTTTTATGTTGACAATATTCATCACAACCTTTTTACCAGCCTACTTAATGACCATTTCGGGATCCAGGTAAGAGGAGGATGTTCCTGTGCCGGAACTTATGGTCATTTCCTTTTAAACGTTGACTTTAAAATGTCTAAAGAAATTACAGATAAAATTGATGCCGGAGATCTTTCAATGAAACCAGGCTGGATAAGATTGTCTCTGCATCCAACCATGACTAATAATGAGCTATTTTTTATTATTGACGCTATAAAGCAAACAGTTGAGAAGGCAGAGGAGTGGAAAAAAGATTACTGCTATGACAGACATACAAATGTATTCACGCACTGCAAATTATTAGGGCAACCCGATTCAGGTTACTCAGACTGGTTTAAACTAATATGATTAAACATATTAGAACCAATACTGTTATATCCCCGAGTATAGAATCTAAAATATTAAACCCGGAGGTCAAAGAATGAGTAATATAGATACCATATCAACGGATGTGTTAATAATCGGAGGCGGTCCATCCGGCTTAGCCGCTTCAATTCATCTGGCTGATATCTTAAAACAAAGAGACCAAAATGAAAGAATATTATTGATAGAAAAAGGCAGTTCCATCGGCAGTCACATATTTTCAGGTGCAATAATTAAACCATCTGTTTTTAAAGAATTATTGCCCGAAGTGGAATTATCAGAGATTCCCTTCAATGCTAAAGTAACTAAAGATAAAACGATATTGCTCTCAAAAAAAAGAGCAATTGCCCTGCCTTTTCACCTGCCCTACATGAGAAATAATGGCAATTACACCGCCTCTTTGGGCCAGATATGCAGGTATTTAGCCATCAAAGCCGGGGAAAAAGGTGTAGAGATCTATACCGGTTTTGCAGTAGATGAGATTTTGTACAAAGATGGAAAAGTAACAGGGGCCAAAACCAAAGATACTGGTCTGGATCATCAGGGACATCATTTAGAAAACTTTCAGGCCGGTACCAGTATTGAAGCTAAGATTACCATTTTTGCCGAAGGGACAAGAGGTAGTTTAACCAAAATGCTTATTAAAAAGTTTAACCTCAACAAGGACAGGAATGAGCAGGTTTACTCTTTAGGTGTCAAGGAGTTATGGTCAGTTCCACCGGGTAATATTGAGGCCGGGCAGACTTACCACACCATGGGTTATCCGCTCGACAATGATGAGTTTGGAGGCGGTTTCATTTACGGTTTAAATGATAATAAAGTAGCCGTTGGTCTTGTTGTGGGCCTTGATTACCAGGATCCGACTTTCGATGTTCATGATGCATTCCAGATATGGAAAACCACTTCTTTTGTTTCTAAGATTTTAAAAGGCGGTAAATTAGTGGAATATGGCGCCAAAACACTTCCCGAAGGAGGCCATTACGCTATTCCCAAATTATTTGTCGACAATTCTCTGGTCATTGGTGACAGCGCAGGTTTGGTTGCCATGCCTGCATTAAAAGGCATTCATTTAGCGATCAGATCGGGAATGTTAGCCGCTCAGGCTTCAGCCGATGCATTGTTAAACAACGACACCTCGGAAAAAAGCCTTCAAAAATATGAGACACTGGTAAATGGCAGTGCTATTTACAAAGAAATGTACGCCGTCCGAAATTTCAGACAGGGATTCGCGAAAGGTCTGATTATTGGAGGATTGCATTTTGGAACTCAATTAATAACCGGCGGAGCAGGTTTCTTTGGAAGACTGAGAACTCATGCCGACTATCAGACAACTCTAAAATTGAGCGAACTTAAAAAGAAACCTTTTAAAGAACGGTTTAAAAGTAAACTGGAGTTTGATAAAGTGCTGACATTCGATAAAGTTACCGATGTTTACTATTCAGGTGTATATCATGATGAACAACAGGTAGTCCATCTTCAGATTAACGATAAGGAGAAATTTAGTGCCATTAACATTGAACAATATGGAGCGCCGGAACAATTTTTTTGTTCGTCTGAGGTATATGAGATTCATACCAACAAAGCCGGTCAGAAAGAGCTTAGAATTCATGCCGAAAATTGTATGCATTGCAAAACCTGCGACATAAAATCTCCCGGTGAAGAGATTACATGGGTAGTACCAAATGGCGGCAATGGCCCTGATTTTCAAAATATGTAATAAAAAAGAGATTATAATAATGGTTTTAACTATAATAAGTCTAATAAAACAAGTTCCGCTTCCAGGCGAAATGAGAATGGGTGAAGACGGGCTTATGGACAGGACAAAAGCAAAATCAATAATTAATATTGATTGCCAGTTTGGCCTGGAAGCCGGATTGCAACTTAAGAAACAATATCCTGATGCAAGATTAATAGTCTGCTCCATGGGCCCTAAATCTTTTGAGACCTCTCTCAGAACAGCCATCTCTATGGGCTATGACGAGGCATTCCTGTTATCCGACCGTAAACTTGCCGGAAGCGATACCTATGCAACCGGACTGGCAATCTCCACCATGCTTAAACACCTGGGTTTTACCAGGGAATCAAAAGACCCTTTTATTATTTTAGCCGGCCGGCAAACCAGCGACGGTGATACTGCGCATGTTCCGTCACAGGTAGCCGAAAATATCGGGATTCCTCAGGCCACTTTTGTAGAAAGTGTAAAAGCTGACGGTACCGGCAATGTAATTGCAAAAAGGATTATTGAAGGTGGATATCAGATGTTGAAATTACCCATCCCTTGTGTCATATCATTGACTCCAACCGGAATTCCTCCCCGTAAACCTTCATTAAGCGGTGCTATCAAAGCACGTACTCTGAAAATTACAACTTTTGGAATTGATGATATTGGTCTGGGAACTGAGAAAATCGGATTAAACGGTTCCCCCACAATCGTAGTAAAAGTAATTAATATTGAAAACGAACGTCCGCCTATCACTATGTCGGAAGGTCATAATGAAGCTGCATTAGTTGATAGCTTAATTGCTAACTTAAAAAAAGGCGGGAATGTTCTGGAGAAGAAGGAGAAGGCAGCTAAAAAAGAAATCGAACATCCCGATTTTCCCGAGAAAGACTTCAGAAACGGATCAAGAGGAATTATTACCTGGGCTGAGGTAACTAATGGTAAAATCTCAAGACCTTCACTCGAGTTGTTAACTCCGGCCAGAAACCTGGCAGAACAGCTGGGTAACGATACCAGAGTGCTAACATTAATTATTGGGAAAAATGTCCGGCCTCTGGCTCAAACACTTATTGAACATGGTTCAGATGAGGTCATTATTGTAGAAAATGATAAGCTGGAAGAATATCTTGTTCTTCCATTTTCATCAATTTTTGCACAAGTTATTAAGGAAAGAAAACCGGAAATTGCTCTTTTTGCAGCGACTACCTCCGGACGGGAGTTAGCTCCCAGAATAGGTATGAAAACCGATAGCGGGGTGACTGCTGACTGCACAGGTCTTGCAATCGGAGAGTACATAGATAAAAAAGAAAAAGTCATCTATACACCCATTCTTGAATCACGTCGCCCTACCTATGGCGAAAGTAAGCTTGCAACTATTCTTGGTTTTGTTTGTCCGCAAATTTCAACAGCCAGGGCCGGTACATTTGAAATCCCTAAACGTGTTGAAGGAAGACGAGGTATTGTTTCAAACTTCAACCCTGTTTTAAATGATAAAGATTTTGTTGTTGAAATACTGAAAACAGTAAGGGGTGAGGGTGGATTACAGAATCTTTTCGATGCTGATATAATTATTTCAGGTGGCAGAGGGACCACTATTGATAATTTAGGTCTGATAAAAGCGCTTGCTGAAGCATTAAAAAATCAGGGTATAAATGCTGAATGGGCTTGCAGCCGTCCGGTAGTTGACGAAGGTATTGTAGAGTATGCAAGACAAATCGGACAAACCGGTAAAACCATTCGGCCTAAAGTATATATTGCCGTCGGTATCTCAGGTGCAATTCAACACATTGCAGGCATGAAAGAATCTGAAAAAATTATTGCCATCGATCACAATCCTAAAGCACATATATTCCATAATGCAGACTTTGGAATTGTAGGAGAATATACTGATATCGTACCGGAATTAATAGAACGGGTAAAATCTGGCTTTAAATTCGGTATTGAAGCTAAGAAAAATTAGCATTTGATTCCATCTGTTTCTTTTTGAATCTTTCCAAATATTTATACTAAATTTCTTGACTTCGCAGCAAAATAATTGTAACTTTATTTAATCTTAAATAAGAATTATTATTATCTAATATATTTTATCAATATGGCAAATAAATCCATCATAAAAATACTTTGAAAACAAAGAGATACCAAACTTTTCAATTGAAGATATTAAGCTACAGATAATCGGAAGGTTCACTGACAATAAAGCAGATAAAGAGTTCGCGCTTAAAATTGCCAAAGGGCTGGGAATTAAGTACGATGGAATAATATAAAAGATAATAGACAAAAGTAAAAACTAAAATTTAATGTATTATGGGACAAAAAGGTAGATCTATAGTTAAAATGGATGTTGATAAACTGATAAACTTATTGAACAAAGCCTTATCAGACGAGTGGCTCGCTTATTACCAGTACTGGGTAGGTGCAAAAGTGGTAAAAGGGCCGATGAAGGATGCAGTAATAGCAGAGCTTACTCTTCATGCAACTGAAGAACTAAGCCATGCCGAACTTTTAGCGACAAGAATCATTCAGATAGGAGGAACTCCTGTTTTATCGCCGGAAGAATGGCTTAAGCTGACTGGTTGCGGTTATGATCCTCCAACCGATCATTATGTTGAAAAGATTCTTGATCAAAACATAAAAGGGGAACAATGTGCTATAAATTTCTATAGCGGATTGCTTGATACGACAAGGGAGGGCGACCCTGTTACCTATAATATAATTCTGACAATTCTATCCCAGGAAGTTGAACATGAAGAAGATCTATCTGCATTAAAGGAAGACCTGGAACTGATGCTCGAAAGAAGAAGATAATTTATGAATTGTGCAGAACAATTTAACCTGGTGAGAGTAATACTATAATTGAGATAAATTAAATTACCAGCAACCTGAATCCCAGAATATTTAAAAGTTCCTGGCCAGGACAGAAAACCTGATAGGCTGATGGCCAGACTTTTGAAAGATACCGGTCCTGAGCTTCACGGAACTTTATTATTAACTCGTCCATGGCTGGCAGGTTCATACCTGCTTTATAATTGTACTCCAAAGCTTTCATAATTTGAGAAAGGTCATTGAACTTTCCCAGATTTTGTGTCAGACTGTCAAGTTTTTTTTCAAGGACTTTTATTACGGAGGGGTTTAATGGTCTGAAAATGTAAAGTTGATAGAGAAAATCTTTTGCTTTCTTTCTGAATTTATGCAGCATTTCCGGCTTCGGATTATTCCTGCAGGACATATATATATCCGCAACCAAAGTATATGTAATCTTGAGCTCTTTTATAAGAAGCTGAGGATCAATCATATTCATAGATTGAAATCGTATCCGGTAACCTGTTTTATTCAAAAGAATATCAATTTGTTCCATTGATGCTTTTAGCTCCTCTGTTGGTTCTGTGACAGGTTTCGGTTTCTCAAGGAGAAGATTGAGCATGACATTTTCACCCAACAGGGAAAAGATATCAGGATATTCTTTCCTGAATGTTTTAAGGGTTTTTCGCTGTACTGATGTTTCGCGCCATGAACACATTATTCTGCCAACTTCCCTTAAAGAGTCTAAATCTCTATCATAATATACCTTATCCAGTTGAGGAGATGCAAGTTTCAATACGGCTCTTGATTTTTTCATCAGAACACGAACATCATGGACTGTTTTCTCATCAGGTATAACAGATTTCTTCAGTAAAATTTGTGATTCTCTGATATATCCTGCAAGTGCAGGTTTGATCTGCTTCAATTTAACGTAATCAAGTTCCATAGATTTAATTAACCCATATGATAAAATTAAGCAATTAAAATTATACTGGCAAAGATATCATATGATTATCTCTGTGGCCCTCGTGGATCCTCAGTGCAACCTTTGTGTAACTAAAAAAGAACTTACACGGAGAAGCACAAAGAAGACGCTTAGCAAATACAAAGAGAATCCGGATAATTGTAACAATTTATTAACTTCAATATACTTATAAAGAGTTAAATTTGCTTTAAACTAATTTCAAAACAATTTAAATGGGTAAAATAACGAGAGGCCAGAGGATTGGGATTCTTACTGCAGGAGGTGATTGTCCGGGTATCAATGCAGCAATACGCGGAGTCGGTAAAACTGCAATAGTTAAATATGGTATGAACCTTGTTGGGATAAGTGATGGATTTACAGGGATGATAAATAAAGAATACAGAGAACTTACAGAAAGCGATCTTTCCGGCATACTCACTCTTGGCGGGACAATTCTCGGAACGTCAAGGGAGAAACCTTTTAAGAGCAGCGGGAAAGGGAAGAATGAAATAAACAAACCTGTGCTGATAAAAGAACATTATGAACAAATGGGACTCGATTGCCTCGTTTGCATAGGTGGAAACGGCACTCTTAAAACTGCTCACCTTCTCTCGCAGGAGGGGCTTAACGTTGTGGGTATACCAAAAACAATTGATAATGATGTATGGGGCACCGACCTGACATTCGGATTCGATTCAGCTGTAAATATTGCAACCGAAGCTATCGATCGTCTGCACTCAACAGCCAACTCCCATAAACGGATAATGATAATTGAACTGATGGGACATAATGCCGGATGGATAGCATTGTATTCAGGTATTGCGGGAGGTGGAGACGTGATTCTGATACCTGAGATTCAGTATGATGATAAGAAGGTTGCGGAATATCTTCTTCATCGTGTCAGTGAGAATAAACCATATTCAATTGTTGTTGTCGCAGAAGGTATCAGGAATCCAGTCAAAGACAGTTGCTCGGCTGCTCAATCTTTGAGTAAAAGAATAAACGAATTGACCGGACTCGAAACCAGAGAGACAGTTCTGGGTTATATCCAGAGAGGAGGCACTCCCTCTCCTATGGACCGTGTACTGGCAACAAGATATGGCTCTGCAGCCGCTGATTTGATTGCAGAAAGAGACTTTGGCAAAATGGTTGCACTGAAAAATACCGAAATTGTATCAGTTCCACTTTCCGAAGTTTCAGGAAAAACAAAACTTGTAGATCCAAAAGATCCTCTTGTAATCCAGGCACAGAAAATGGGAACAAACTTCGGCATTTAAATCTTCATTACACATTTGTTTTTCAATTGATTGAAGAGAATGAAAAAATTAATTTTTATCCGTCATGGAAAAGCAGAAGACGAGTCGCCTGAGATATCCGACTTCGAAAGATCCCTCACTCTGAGGGGAAAAGTTATCTCGAGACTTATGGCCCGTAAACTTATGGAAAAAGAAAAATCTCCCGGAATCCTATTGACAAGTCCTGCTTTCAGGGCTCTTGAAACAGCATTAATTTTTGCAGGTGAATATGGGATTAATGCTGATAATGTTATTATGAACAGCAACCTTTATTATAGGATGAGTTTGCAGAATTTGCCGGCTGTGCTTTCAGTTATCAGTGAAGATACTGAAGTTGTAACCCTTTTTGGTCATAACCCTTCTTTTACACAGATAGCAAACAACCTGAGTAAGGAAGGTTGCGATTTTATTCCAAAAAACGGTGTAGTATGTATCTCCTTCAATATCATGACATGGTCGGAGATCGGTCGCAACAACGGAAAGATGGAATATTTTTTAAAACCCGAAAAAATACTATGAATAAAAAATACATTCCGAAGGAGATTAGCTGGTTATCTTTCAATGAACGTGTTTTACAGGAAGCTGAAAACAAAGAAGTACCCCTTCTGGAAAGATTCAAGTTTCTTGGCATTTACTCCAATAACCTTGATGAATACTTCAGGGTAAGAGTGGCAACTCTTAAAAGACTATCGATGTACAGTTCAAAGTCAAAGGAAATACTTGGGTACAATCCAAAAACCACTCTTAAAACAATTCAGGAAATTGTTCTTGCCCATAATGCAAAATTTGAAAAGATCTATACAGGACTTCTTCATGAGCTTGCAAAGCATAATACTCATATTATAAATGAGAAACAGCTGAACCAGGAGCAAGCTGAATTTGTCAGGAAATACTTCCATAAAGAGGTGAGAACCAGAATTATGCCTTTTTTGATTGAAAAGGACACCAGCCTGCCGAATCTTACTGATGATGCAATCTACCTGGCGATCTACCTGGCAAAAACTGATACTCAAAAAAGAAGATATGCACTTCTTGAGATTCCATCCAATGTATTACCCAGGTTCATTATACTTCCTGAAAAAGATGATAATAAGTATATTATTTTCCTTGATGATATAATCAGGTTTGGTTTAAGTGAGATATTCTTTATCTTCGATTTTGATGATATTTCTGCCTATACCATTAAACTCACAAAAGATGCCGAACTTGAGATAGCAGATGACATATCTGAAAGCTATATTGATAAACTTTCCAAGAGTTTGCAGCAACGTAAAAGGGGTACACCTGTTCGTTTTATCTACGATCGCACCATACCTCAGGATCTTCTGAAAATAATAACCAAAAAACTGAATTTCGGACCGGATGATGTTACCATTCCCAGTAACAGGTATCATAATTTTAAAGATTTTATGAATTTCCCGAATCCGGGTCGGAAAAAGTTATTTAATGAACCTCTTGTTCCAATTCCACATCGCGATATTCAGCCGGGCAGAAGCATTCTATCGGCGATAAAAAAGAAAGACATTATGTTTTTTTTCCCGTATCACCCGTTCGACCATTTTATTGATCTTCTCCGGGAGGCTTCAATTGATCCATATGTAACATCCATTCAGATAACTCTTTATAGACTTGCAAGGAATTCAAGCGTCATTAATGCTCTTTTAAATGCTGTCAGGAATGGTAAGTCAGTAATAACTGTTGTTGAACTGCAAGCCAGGTTCGATGAGGAAGCAAATATTCTCTGGGGCAATAAACTTCGTGAAGAAGGTGTAAAAGTAATTTATGGAGTGCCCGGATTAAAGGTGCATTCCAAACTTTGTCTTATAACACGTGTTAAAAATGATGTTGCTCAACGATACGCGGCTGTCGGTACTGGCAATTTTAATGAAGATACTGCAAGAGTATACACAGACCTTCTTCTCCTGACCACCGATAAGAAAATCACAAACGAAGTTTTTAAAGCATTTAACTTCTTCAGTGTAAACTATAAAAAGGATAACTTTTACCACCTCGTTCTTTCACCATTTTTCCTGAGAAATAAGATTGTTCTGCTAATAGAAAATGAAATCAAAAATGCTAAGGCCGGTAAAAAAGCTTTCATCTATCTGAAACTTAATAACCTTACCGACAGTGAGATAATTGACTGCCTTTATGAGGCCAGTCAGGCAGGTGTCAAAATCAGGTTAATCGTAAGGGGAATGCTATCACTTATTCCAAAAGTGAAGAAACTGAGCGAAAAGATAGAAGCTATCGGAATAGTTGACAGGTTCCTTGAACACTCAAGATTTTTTATTTTCTGCAATGGAGGAAACGATCAGATCTATATTTCGTCGGCAGACCTGATGACAAGGAACCTTGATCACAGAATTGAAGTTACCTGCCCAATCTTTGACAAGACTATTAAATTCGAAATAAGGAAGATATTTGATATCCAGTGGGAAGACAATGTTAAAGCAAGAATATTTGATGCTAACCAATCAAATACATTTGTCAAACCCGGTAAAAATATCATAAACCAATCTCAGATTGAGGTTTATAAGTGGCTTAAAAAGAGTAACGAAAAGTCCATTTAGAATTTGAGTCTTTTTGTCTTGAAGACTTACTATTGGTTTGCCTTTTTACTTTTTACTTTTTACTTTTTACTTTTGTCTTAATTTTATCCTTATGAATTACTATGTGCTTTTTGCCGGTACTGTTTTGATTGTACTCTTTTCCTGGTTTTTATCTCTCAGGTATAAAAGGTATCACGGTATTGCCAGGTTCTTTGCGTTTGAGAGTGTTTTCATCCTTCTTTTATTAAATTACAGGAGCTGGTTCACCAATCCGTTTTCCCCGTTTCAGGTAGCTTCATGGTCTCTTCTTATTCTTTCAGTATATGTGGTTATTACAGGCTATCTTTTACTTAAGAGAAAAGGGAAACCCGACAGCAACTTCGAAAATACATCCTTGCTTGTAAAATCAGGTATTTACGCTTATATAAGACATCCCTTGTATCTTTCAATATTCCTGCTGGGAACAGGAATCATGTTAAAAAATCCTGAGCCGGTTCAACTGGTGCTCGGTGCAATTAATCTCATTGCCGTTTACATCACTGCACGGATTGAAGAAAATGAAATGGCTGTAAAGTTCGGGGATGACTACAGAAATTATATGAGAGAGACTAAGATGTTTATTCCGTTTATTGTATGAATGTCTTGCAGTCTCAATTGTACCGTTGTGCCGTTGTGCCGTTGTGTCGTTGCGCCGTCATTATTTTGACGTAATCCATGCAATAACCTTATCTGAAGTTGGTTTATCTTTTGAGTATACAACGTCGACAAGTTTTCCGTTTTCATCTATAAGATATTTCTGGAAATTCCATTTTACTTCTGAGTCCATAACCCCATTCTTTGCTTTAGTAGTGAGCCATTGGTAGAGAGGAGCCATATCATCACCCTTGACTGATATTTTCTCCATCAGAGGAAATGTGACACCATAGTTTTCGGTACAGAATTTTCTGATCTCTGCAGCCGTTCCAGGTTCCTGGCTTGCAAAGTTATTAGCGGGAAAACCAATAATTACAAAATTATCACGGTACTTCTCGTACACATCTTCAAGATCCTTATATTGTGGAGTAAAGCCACATTTGGAAGCTGTATTAACGATCATCACTTTCTTTCCTTTAAGCGAACTGAAATCAAAATTGCCTCCTTCAAGGGTTTTTACCTTGAAATCATAAAATCCTAAAGTCTGTGAGAAAGCAGTAACTGAAAAAAGTATCAGGAAAAATAGTAAGCTCAGTTTATACGTTTTCATATCTAATAATTTACTTTTGCAACTCTAACAATGTGGAGAGAGTTATGTTCAAAAAGACGTGGAAACAGATAAGAATATTCATTATACTGATCATCATATTAGTTTGTCTTCCTCATTCAATACTTCCGCAACGGACAGATGAAACCGGAAAAGATGATCTGGAAAATTATAAGAAGCTGAATGAAAGTGAACATGGACTCATAGAATTTAAAGATACTGACGAATCTCTTGAATTAAAGCTAGCTCAACTTGATGTCATTAATAAAAGCAGGAGGAAATACAAAGCCTTACCGGTAAAACTTGACATCCTTGCTTCAAGGGTTGCGAACAAGATGTGCAGGGAAGCTGCTGATAATAATTACATAGGACATTGGAATATGGCCGGTGAAGAACCTTATCTCAGGTATGCATTTGCCGGGGGATATGACCATGTCTCTGAAAACGCTTATGGAGAATGGTCATCAGACAATTATTATTTTTCGCTTATCGGTTCCCTTATGAAAACGGGACATGGAAAATTCATGGCTGAAAGGGCACCGTATGACGGTCACAAACAAAACATAATTGACAAATCACATAATTTTGTTGGAATAGGCTTCTATCTTTCTGGAAAACAGTTCAGGTATTATGAAGAGTTCATTGACAGGTATTTTGAATTTGAGAATATCCCTGCGGAGGTAAAAGTCGGTGATTCGTGTACTATCACAGTAAAGACTAATGGTCAAAGCTTTTTATACTATATTATTATCTACAGGGAGAATTGGCCACATCCTCTTACACCGGTACAAATCAGCAAAAAAGGAAGTTATCGGGACTATACTAATCAAGAGTACAAAGATATATTTGCCTGGGATCTTTCACGGTACAGGAACGGTACTATTTATGAGATTCCACTCAGATTTTCTGAGGAAGGGTTATACTATATTCAGATCTTTTCCGATAAAAAGGAGATAACAAAACCGGCGTCTCTCAATACAAAAGGAAAGTCGCCGGAAAGTGGTATTGTAATTAAGGTTAACAGATAGTTTTACTTCATGATTTGCCGAAATGATACATTATGGGCATAATGATTTATCTTATATGCATCAAATATATCCATATTGTTAAATTTAGCATAGGATAAACTTATGGGATAGGGGTCTTTTAATATAAAACCTAAATATATAAATTATGACAAAATTTAAATCAATTGCCATTTGTATTTCAGTTACACTGCTCTTGGCCTATAAAAGCAATGTAAATAAAGAATCCGCTTTCTTTCATGCAGATGCCAGTCATTCCGGGTTCTACAATACCTTGGGTATTAAACAGCTTCATGGGTTAAAATGGAGTTTCAAGACAGCAGGAAGGATATTTTCATCTCCTCTGGTTTGCGAAAACACAGTATTTATTGGCAGCGATGACAGCTCCTTTTATGCACTGAATGCGAAAGACGGTAAATTATTATGGAAATTCAGAACAGCCGGACGGGTAAGTTCCTCAGCAGCAATTTATAACGATAAAGTATATGTGCTTAGTTTTGACGGATATATGTATTGTCTTGACCAGGATTCAGGTAAAGAACTATGGAAATTCAAAACTGCAGGGGAAAGTGTTTTTGCAGCGCCAGGCATACATGGACTACCTGAAAGAGACAGGCCTTTGAATGATCCATGGGACATGTTTCTTTCTTCACCCGTTGTTGCAAATGGAAACGTTTATTTTGGATGTGGTGCTGGAATATTTTATTCACTTGATTGTAACTCCGGCAATAAGAACTGGGAGTTTATGACAAACGGGGTAATTCATTCTTCACCTGCGTATGCTGACAGCACCGTGTATTTTGGAAGCTGGGACAGCTATATGTATGCTTTGAATTCAGTAAATGGATCGTTGAAATGGAAGTTTAAAACCGGAACTGATACGGTCTATTATAATCAGGTAGGATTTCAATCCTCTCCCGTAGTTTATAAAGGGGTGGTGTATTCCGGCTGTCGCGATGCAAATGTCTGGGCAATTGATGCAAAAACCGGAGAGCTGAAATGGAAATATTATAATAATGGCTCATGGGTAATAGTTACTCCCGCCTTACACAATGATACACTTTACTTTACAACTTCTGATACTCACGAATTCATTGCTTTAAGTGCAACTGATGGAAAAGTTTTGTATACCAGCAATTGCAAGACCCTTGGCTTTTCATCCCCTGCCATAACCGATGGTACTGTTTACCTGGGGAATTTTGGTGGCAGTTTGATGGCCTTTAAATCGAAAAACGGAGATCCGCTCTGGGAATTCAGAACTGAGGCTGCTGCGATTAATAAAGATTCTGTTCTTACCGTCAAAGGTGATTTTAATTTCCCAAAAATATTTAAAGGAAACAGTTACGCAGGCATGCTTAAAGCTATGGATATCTTGTATTCTCTTGGATCCATCCTTTCATCGCCTTCGATCGCCAATGGTATAATTTATTTTGGTAGTACAGATGGAAATGTTTACGCATTATATTAATTCAACCATGACAAATTGGGAAAAGGCATTTCATTACATTTGCATATAATACTGCTGGAGTGGGACTTCAAAGAGAATTATCAAATTACCTATGATATATTATGAAATCAGGAAATTTATGATACTTTTGCGCTTCCTTTGTCCGCCGAAGACTTGGCGAAGGCGGATATTACCACCTTCGCTAAAGCTACGGTGGTTGAAACGGGGTGTAGCGCAGCCCGGTTAGCGCATCTGGTTTGGGACCAGAGGGTCGCAGGTTCGAATCCTGCCACCCCGACAATTGAAAATAAAGGAGTTAGACATTGTTTAGCTCTTTTATCTTTTATCTATTTTCAAACAATTTGCACGCAGCTTCATAGGATACCATACACCAAAGGGTCAAAAAATAGCAAATCTATGAACTGATTCTAGACTTATTTCTCTGCATCTATGAACCTGCTGGAGGGAGTCGAACTAAGTATATTATTATGCAGTAAATAAGCATAATACGAAATTGAATATTTCAATGATGTCTTAATAAGTGTCTTTTTTCTATATCTGATCGACAACCCGGAAACAGATATACCTGGATCTTTAAGGAAATTTCGATTGTCTCTATCTGACAAAAATGAATTTTCTTTGTTAATAACCGAATCGGCTTTTTGATTTACGTAACCACACCAAGCACATTAGTTACTTTTGAGATACAAATGATTTAGGATCAACAACAGGCAGTATTGCATTATGAAGGAAGGTTCCTCTGAACTGTGAAAACATAACACCTCTGACTGTGGATATGCTTATAGAATTAATAGTAGTAAGAAAATCTTCAGGTAGCTTGGGGGTGTTATTCTTCGGGTCAATATATTCTTTAAGCTGTGGTATTTCAAATATGCAGCTGACCATAATTGAACCAAGTTTAATATCCCTCCTCTGATCATTATATATATCTATGGAAACCACAACAGCAATGAAGTTGTTATCAGCAAGAATTTTGTGTTCAATCTTGATTTCGAAATTGAAAACCATCTGGGCAGGTATCAGCTCCTTGGGGTGGTTAAAACAAAAATCAAGTAGTTCAATTCCCTTTAGCTGGAAGCTGACTAATGTATTAACTGATTTATTTTGTGTGCCTGACATTTGTAATTTTAGTTTTGGGTATTAATCGAACTTTTTGCTTTATAAGAAGATTTGGAAAGTTTGTTACTCATTAATGATAACCAGTCCTGCTGATTATATTGTGAAGGTATGTTGGTTATAGAATAAAAATATGTTTTGTATATGGTATCCGGTTTACATTCGAGTTTGAATAAATGGATATCAAGTATCCGTTCGATATCGAATAATGTGTCTGCAGTGAAATTATGAGTCCCACTCAGCCACTTTGATATTTCGGAAGGTTTCTTTCCGATAGCTTTTGCGAAATCCAGCTTTTTCCATCCTTTTATTTTTATGGCTTCATCTATGCACATAGCCAGAAGCATTCTTTTTTCTGTTCTTGATAATTCTTCAGGAGTAATTTCCCTTAATAAATCATCTAGTACCTTGCTATTATAAGATTTTCTGTTATTCATCATCCTGGTCATTAAATGTCAGATTGCCTTCAAATTCCATTTTATTTTCTGAATACCATATTTCTTTATTTTTTATTCTCTCAGTAATTTCTGCAGATAGCTTGAGTAGAAAGAAGTTTTCGTCTTTCAATTTCTTGTTTTGCTGAAGTTTCTTAACTTTCTCTGGACCTCCACCTCCGATTATTAAAAGAAGTGATCCATACCTGATACAATACAACCTAAGTTTCTTTCTAGGAGTATCGCATAATGCGCATACTCCATCACCGGGGATTCCTTCGCCTGTTTTAAAGTAATGTTCTCTTGCTCCGACTGTTTTCCCGATTGCAATTAAACGTGAAGTTATATCTTTTATTTCACTTTTAAATGCATTTCTGTTCTCATTAATGAATATTTCAAAAGAAGTCTTATTCAACTCTTCGAACCAAATAGTATATATAGAAGCTTTATTTCCACTAAGTTGTCCAAGTTTTACTACCTCATATTTCATTATTACTAAGGATTGACAAAAGTAATAAAATTAACTTATAAATGAAATATTCTGTTTCTTCTGCACCATTCCTCCTATATCATCCTGATCCATCATTCCCCCCAAACCTTCGCTATCTGATCTTTGATCTTGTAATCTTGCAGTCCTGCGGTCTTGCAGTTATTTGGTCTTCATACTTTTGTCTTGTGACTTTTATCTTTTGTCTTTTACTTATTCCCCCCACACCTTCGCTATCCGGTCTTTGATCTTCCTAGTAAAAATATCTATCAAGAGTCTGCTTGAATCCACTGCAACTTGCTCTTTTTCTAACTTTTCAACAACCTGCATCTGTATCTCAACTGATGGAACTGGTATTTGTACACTTTCGATACCCTTACTGCTTATATTAGCCTGTCGCACTCCTCCAGAAGAATTTGCAAAAAGAGCTCTTCTAAACTCGTCAGAGATTGCAATATAATAGATGAACTTTGGAACTATTTTTTCAGAATTAAATTCAAATTTCCCAACACGTTGGTTTAATAAAAAATCACCCTCTAAATCAATCATACATACATTCCCATAGTCTTCTTTACCAACGGTTCCAGTCATGGAAATTAATATGTCTCCTTTTCTAATAACATAACTTGGGTATCGCTCTTTAAACTCTTTCGGTAAGAAGGATGGAGAGTTCTGATAATCAAAGAACATTGTTTTAACATTACCCATTCTTATTAATTGAATGCCTCGTCCTGTGTAGTCAGTGCTTTTAAAAGCATAGCCTCCCTTAATTCTGCAGATATCTCCCAGCTCAGCTTTCTCCCAATCCGGATCAATGTAAATGCGTGGTTTGTAGTTCTCTACTACCTGCCTTGCACCATCAATGATCTTCTGGTAAGAATCGATTTCTGAAATGATTTCCTCCTGTATGGATAATGATGGTAGTGGAATCTGAATTTCCTTTAAATCAGAAACTCTAATACTTGCCTGATTTACAGCTCTCTGAGCAAATGACCTTGCTTTATCAATGAAGTGATGACTCTTAAAAATGTACTTCGAATATAGCGGATTAATTTTCTCTTTATTTGGTACGAATCGAACTAAGTTAATTCCATGAATAACATTATTTATCTCAGAATCATATAGAGCAGATTTGGCAAGATGTTTATAACTATTTATGTGACTTAATAATATATCTCCCTTTTGTATTATTCGATCTTTCGAAACTTCATCATTTGTCCATTTGACTTTTTCAAAATCAACTGTACCATCAGCAATAGTTTCGATCCTTGTCACCCGGTATTTCCCTTGCTCATCTGTTTGAGAAACGTTTATGCCATTTCTTATTTCAATGAAAACTTCATCAAGCTTTGTGAGCTCAAACACTGATGAACTCTTCAGAATTTTTCTGTATCTCTCCCCACTAAGATTATAATCCCCATTCCCTGAAATTTCATCGCGTCCAACCAGCGAAATATTGGTTTCTGATCCAAATTCAATCTGTTTACTAATGCTTATACTCTCTTTAAACTCTGAAATTATATGTAAAGCACTAGGAAGATCACTACCCTTAACTGCCCTTCTTTGTGCTCCAAGATCAAACCCATCGTTCTCAATCTTTACAAAGAGTATCTTATCTGTCTTTTTAGCCAATGACTTATCCAGCCATAGAATTGAAGTTTTAACTCCGGAATACGGATTAAAAACACCGGCTGGAAGGGAAATGATTCCTATTAAATATTTTTCAACAAGCATTTTTCTAAGCTGCTTATACGCATTGCCAGATTGGAATATAATACCCTCCGGTACAATCACAGCTGCCCTACCGTCCTGTGTGAGATGTTCTGCGATGTAATCTACGAACAATACCTCGCTGCGATTGCTCTGAACAGAGAACCGCTTATGTGGTCTGATACCTCCCTTTGGCGACATGAACGGCGGATTTGCCAGTATTACATCGCTGTACTCGTTCCAATGATCCTCGCTGGTAAGGGAATCGTATTCAAAAATCTGTGGTTCCTTTACACCATGCAGGTACATGTTCACCAGGGATAGTCTGACCATATCAGGAGAGATGTCATACCCGTGCATGTTATCTGCAAGTATCCTGCGTTCATCAGCGGTCAGTTTATCACCGGCATATCCGTTGGTTGTGAGTATAACTTCATTGACTGACTGAGTTCCCTCACTAATAACCTTGGGAGCTTCATCCGGAACATAATTGGATGAGTTCTGCTTTATTATATGCTTGTAAGAACTGATTAGGAACCCTGCCGTCCCACAGGCGGGGTCAAGGATGACCTCATGCTTCTTCGGATCTATTATCGCCACCATAAAGTCAATTATATGCCTGGGTGTTCTGAATTGACCTGCATCGCCCTGACTGCCCAGTATTGATAACAGAAACTCAAATGCATCACCGAGTTTCTCACTATGAGTATACTCAAACTCGTTTATGATCTTCAGGAAGCTCTTAAGAGTTTCCGGATCCCGATAAGGAAGGTATGCATTCTTAAAAATATCCCTGAAGAGCTTCGGAACACCAGGGTTGGTATCCATCTTGGTGATGGCTTCGCTATAAAGATTCAGCAGTTCATGTCCACTCTGGCGGGGATCGAATATCTTTCGCCAGGAATACTTCGCATATTCACCATTAAAGAATGTTCTCTTTCCGCCAAGCTCTTCAGCTTCCACGTCCATGTCGTCCATGAACTTATAGATCAACGCTATTGTGATCTGTTCAACCTGGCTTTTAGGGTCAGGAACCTTACCTACAAGTATATCACGTGCAGTATTGATCCGGTTTTTTGTTACGCTATCAAGCATATTGATTAGTTAGTGAATTTGTTAAGGGGTACATAGTCCTTTATGTACTCTGGGATAGCAAATCGCCAGTGTTCAGGTACGGCTTTAAAGTCTTTGGTACTGAATGAAGGATTTACATTTAACTCCGCAAATTTCTTACTCTCAATTATGTCCCGCAGCTTTCCATCGGTAATATATGATTTGAAAAAGTATTTCAATGCAATGATATCATCCTTCTCCCCGGGTTTACAGTCTGTAATGAATTTGTTAAACTCTTCGTCCAGGAGCTCATCCTTACTTTTGATGAATGGTATCAGTCCGAAGATGTATTCCACAATTTCGCGGAGAGTTACGCGCCTGTCAGTATTGATAGATTTACGAAGTTTCTCAATAGTATAAAAATCTTCAGGTTTGTTCAGGATCTCCCGGTTAATGTGATCAAGTATTTTATCCCAGTTGCCCTCTTCGAGGCTTTGTACTATTACTTCATCTTTCTTAACAGTCTCGCCAAACCTATCGAAGAACATCCTGTCAATCTTCATACCCAGCAACCCTACTATGATCTCATTGACCGGGTGAAGTACATCAGTATCGAATACTTCATACTCAGTAGGTCGAGGTACAGGTTCACCATGTTCTTTTGCTTTATGTAGAGCCGGTAGTTTGAGCACCTGATCATATTGAAACTTCTCCTCGAAGTATTCATAATTGCCGAAAAAGTCGAAGAGCTTGAATTTTTCCTTGTCAACCTTGCCTATCTCTTTTGTCCGAGAAGGATCAGCAACCTGAACCGTAAAGTTATGTTTTCGTGTACCCCTTCCTTTTATTTGGATGAAATCAGTAGGAGAGAATATTGGGCGCATAAGGCAGATATTCAGTATGTCGGTGCAATCATAACCAGTAGTCATCATGCCTACCGTAACACATACCCGCGTTTTGCTTGTCCGGTACCAAGGTTCAAAATTTGCAGTACCTGACAGGTTATTGCTTTTATCGGAGAAGTTCAGAGTGAACTGTTGAGATCCTGACACAAGTGAAGTAACCTGCAGTGCAAAGTCTGAATTGTATTTGCCAGGGAAACGTAGATGTGCAAGTTTATTAAGTTCTTGTGTAATTTTGGCAGCATGGTTCTGACTAACAGCGAAAACTATAGTCTTTCCGATCTCTCCGCTAATGGGATCTCGAAACGCATTATCAAGGAATGCCTTACAGAATACTGAATTCGTATCATCGGAGAAAAACTTCTTTTCAAAGTCCCTCTGAAAAAATGACTGCTCTTCATCCTTTGATCCTCCTTCATCCTCCACAGGTACAAATACAGCATAACCTTTATCAGAGAGGAGTTGTGTTGTTACGTCAGTCCGGGCATCTACGACTACAGGGTTAATAAGGAAGCCTTCATTAACTCCGTCAATGAGTGAGTAACGGAATGTAGGAGTCCCGCTTTCACATCCAAAAGTACGGTATGTGTCCAGTAGAAGTCTGCGCTCATATTCCCTTGGATCATTCCGCGATGGATTCTTTGCATCAAACCGCTTCAGATAATCGCGAGGTGTTGCAGTTAACCCTAGCTTATATCCGATGAAATACTCAAACAAAGCTCTTGCATTTCCTCCAATAGACCTGTGAGCTTCATCCGAAATCACCAGGTCAAAGTCCGTCGGTGAAAACAGACGCGTGAACTTGTTATTGAATAGTAATGATTGTACAGTAGTGACAACTATCTCTGCATGTCTCCAGTCATCCCGGTTTTCTTTATATATAATTGTTTTGCAGTCATTCTTCAGATACTCCTTGAAGGCTTTATCAGCCTGTATTTCCAACTCAAGCCTATCAACAAGGAATAATACTCTCTTGGCATTGCCAGTCCGTAAGAACAGCTTAATGACTGCGGCAGAGACAAGAGTCTTGCCTGTACCGGTTGCCATCTCAAACAGGAAGCGCTCATTGCCTTTCTGAACAGAGTCCTGAATAGCATGAACGGCATTTACCTGATACTTTCTCAGGAACCTTAGCTTATTAGCCTGGTTGAACTGTTCCCGGGTGTTTGGATCCTGGTACTCCGGTGACTGACTATAGTTAGGTCTCTGAGTAAGTACAATATAATCCTCTGAGATTTTCTCACTAATTAAACGCTCCGGTTGTGGTTTATAAGCTGAATATTTTTTTACCGATTGCTGGGTTGGAAACTTCGTAATGATAGAAGGGTTGGACTTTTCAATGTCCCAGAAATAATGTATGTTCCCATTCGAGAGTATCACATAACCGCAGTTCTGAGCCCTTGCATATTTACGCGCTTGTTCCTTTCCTACTAAAGGATTCTTATCTTCAGACTTTGCCTCAAGTACTATTAATGGAAATCCACGTTCATCAAGAAGGAGATAATCTGAGTATCCATTCGTAGTCTTTTCATAGTCTTCACCCATATCATCTGAGACCGTATGGGTGATCTTAACATTGTTTTCAAGGACCACATTTGCATTATCTGTGTTATCGTCAAGAAGTCTCCAACCCGATTCCTGGAGCAGATTATTAATCTTGATACGTGCTTTCGCTTCTTTGGGTGGCACTACGTTATTTTTTAAGAAGACTAAAATTAATCAATATATCGGGAATATTGACTATTGAGACTTCAATTACACAACGCCTTGTTTGTTATATTAATCCTAACATGATTGTAGATAGCAATTACACTTGATCCATACTTTTCACTCAAAGCAGATTCTATAGCATCACCAAGTAAATCAGTTTTCAATAACCTTGATTCCTCGATATCATTAGCGACAATCCCGATAACCTCCCCGAGATTGCCACTATTGACGTTATTGGTGAAGTTTGAATTACTGAATACCTCTTCTATCAGCACAAGCTGATCTTGAACTTTCTGAGGAAGATTTCCTTTAAATACCTGCCGGGCGGAGTTTATTATGAAGCTTTTTTAGGGCGTTATTGGTTTTATTATCTGCGTAGTGTACTGTTGATCGGGCCATTATAGAATTATTGTTATTTAGTTAGTTCATATATTTTATGCCAGTAAAAAAATGCTTCCGGATTTGATTTTTTAAGTTTATTTAATCGAGTATAAAATGGTTGCTCAATATTCCAATCTTTAACCTGCAAAGGTTCCTTGTATTTCTCAAGAACCGTTATCTTTCTTTCGATAGCAGTAGCCAAATATGTAGCTTTAGCTGAATGAACGATGGCTTTTTCAATATGATATGATTCAGAGAAAATAAACTGCTTAATTTGAGTAATTCCTGTAAGAAGACCTTTATAATCGCCTTTGCCATCCAGTCCCCTTGTTCCCAGTAGCAAAGAGGTTTGAATAATATCATTAACAACATCCTTTGAATTTGCATTTATGCCTTTATACCCAGATTCTACAACAACATATTCATTAAATGTTTTAGCGACGATCGAAAGATCATCGGATTTATCAAACAAATATCCGATATCATATAATTGTTTAATTATTTCCATTGTCTGACTATGTCCATTCTTCAGATAAGGTATTCCAGTTGTATTTGGAGCAAATGCAGTAAGCTTATCACCAATTATATCATCAAAAGAAGGAACTGTAACATTAGCTAGAGGCCCTTCCTGTTGTACGAAAGTTGAATCTACTGTTATACTTTCAAGTTTTTGGTAATGAGTCTTATCAAATAATATATCCAAAAGGACATATTGTTCAGTATCTGAAGTACGATAAACTGGAGTATAAAAAAACTTATAATGGGACTTTGGTATATTGGAATTAGTTGTCCTTTTCTGCTCTGAATACCGTGTAAACCGTTTTGTTTTTACAATATTCTCAAAGATGCTATTGAGTTCTATTTTTTCAGGTACGATAATATCAATATCTATTGATAATCTCCTCGTGCTACCAAACATCAGCATAAGTGCAGTGCCCCCCTTAAAGACAAATGAGAATTTTGATCCTGCAAGTCCTTCCAACAAAAGCAATGCCCGGATTACTTTCTCTATCAGTATCTTATCGGCTTTATTGTTTCTATTCGAAACTATTTCAAACCATTCAATAGTTAAGGATTTTTCTGATATCATAATACAAATTTACGGCAGCAAATCATGATCTGCTGCCAAATTATTGGTCCTCAATATTTGCAAAATTTCTGACTTCTTTCTTTTCCTGTCTGCATATCTGATCAGCTTGCTTATATTAATAGAATACCGGTCAAATGCATTTACAAAGACATGATTGATTTCATTCCCCTTTAAAAACTCAAATTCCTCATCCAACAGAGCATCAACAAGGATCTTTTCAATAGTTACTGTAGGTACATTCTTTATTAACTGAAGAGGGGTTTCAGAGACTAATGGACGTACAATTACTACTCCTTGAAGTTCATTTATATAATTATCAAAAAGATCCTTACTGGGTCTATAAAACACCGCCTTATATTTTTCTTTTAAAGTATGAAAAACCGATTCGGCTGAATCTCTATCAGCATCAACAAAAACAATATTAGTCCTTGGGATATGATGGCCAAATTCAATTATAGAAGAAGATCCCCAGATACAATATTGAATAAAGGGAAATTTCTCTTTAACAATTTTACTAATCTTTATAATTCTATTATCTACTTCGGGAATATAAAGTGAACCCTTACCAAATTTAAACTTTCCTTTTCCGATACGTAATAATATCCCCAGGTCAACTAAACTGTAGACTCGCCAGTTTACTGTCGATGATGGAATGGATGGTTCTGTCTCCCTGTAGAAAGAAAGGATATCTTTAGTGGTGAAAACCAATTTGTTTTCAAACTTTTCTTTAAGTTGTGGTATGTATAATTTCTTTTCGAAGATGATATATTTTTGTTAAAGTTAAACAAATTATTGGCAGCAAAACAAGAAATGCTGCCGAAAATTTGAAAAAAAAGGAAGACAACACTTCCTTTTTTTGCTGTTAACTGATAGCAATTACACTTGATCCATACTTTTCACGGATCATTTCAAGAGGTATGGGTTCCTGGTTCGATGATCTATCATCTTCCTGACGATAATACCAGAACAATTTATTAGCTGAATATCCATTATGTTTCCAGCTTCTTTGATTTTCTGAGTAATCTTGGTATCTGACTCACTAGGATTAAAATTACCGGATGGATGATTATGACAGACAATGAGACCTGAAGCATTTAATTTAAGGGCTGCCTGGAGTATTATCCTGACATCTGTAACAGTGCCGGATAGTCCACCTTTTGAAACAGCAATGATGCCTAAGACAGCATTGGAAGGTTCATTTTCTTGCATAAAGCCTGAAAACGAGGCTCGTTGCGCAGACAGTCAAATATCGGTAGTAACTTATTTCTGAAAAATATTCAAATTAACATTATTGACCTGCAAATAATGAACTAATTGAGATCCCAATCACTCTGTTTTTCATTTCCGAATCAACTGTTTTCTCAGGCGATACGTTTGCCAGACCTATTCCATATTGCGCAGAAATCAGGAGACCTTTGATATTTACTCCGGCTCCAAAATTTAATCCAATATCAAATGGTTTCAAATCATTATTTTCGCCCGATCCATAACTTATTTTTTTTAATTCATCTCCTGATTCTATCTTATAACCACCCACACCACAGGCGAAATAAGGGCCGGCAAACAGAGATATTTTTACCGCATCTAAACTAAAGCTATAAACAGCAATAACTGGAACCTCAACGTAAATTGGGGATATAGAAAACTCTACACTATCAATTTTATAATTTGAACCTTTAGCAGAAAACAAAAGGCCTGGTTGCAAAGTAAAATTACCTTCTAAGGGTATCTCAAAAAATCCACCAAAATGAATACCTGCCGGCATATCCGGATGGGAACTTATACCTTGAGTTTTCAATGTCATAGTTGACAGATTCAAACCAAATACATATCCAGTCTTAATCTGAGCATGTATGTCTGTAAAAGGAACCGCTAAGAAAATTGCCAATGCATATTTCAGATAGTTTTTCATTTACATATCAATTTAACATAGAAGTCATTATACGTACGTTTTGCTCTGTTTTTTTCTGCATATTGTCTTTTATTACCTTTTATCCAAAGGTACACCTTGTAAAAGCCTAAGTCAATTTTATTTTAGCAGGTCAATGATAAGTGGCCCTGGCTGCGGATGCATCGTGATTAAATCCTTCCTCTCCGAATGAAACTGTTTTATCACAAGTGTAATAGAATACCCGGAATGACCGGCATCTGAATGTAAGAAAACGGAGTCTTTATAAATAAAAGAATTTGCAGGTGTGGGAATATATATATTAAAGTAATTGTCTATTAAAAAAGAATAGCTAATCGGCTCAATCTTCAATGTTGTTGCCAGACTTACTCGAATCTTCATAAAATTAAATATAATTGAAATGAAAAGAATTATTCCCCTTTTAATTGTAGTCTGTTTTTTAATTTCATGCTCAAAAAAAATATATGATTCAGCCAACTGGCAAAACAAGAAAGTCACAATTGATGGCAAAATATCTGAATGGTCAAATCCATTGAGATTTTATGATCAGAAAACAGGAATCAGTTACAATATTTCAAACGACCAATATAACCTCTATTTTGTTTGCAGCATTACGAATGAATTTCTGCAAACAAAAATACTGCGTTCAGGTCTTGAATTCAAAATAGATACTCTCGGGAAAAAATCCCTTGGTGTCGGTATTAAGTACCCAATTGGTAATATATCGGTCACGGAGCTGAAACCAAATAATCCGCAAACTAAAGAAGGTTCCAACGAAAGACCTGATCGTTCAGCTTATAAATTAAAACTTCTTGCCCAGGCAACGGAAATTCAGCTGGTTGGATTTAAACCACGTTTTGGGAAAATCATCTCTCTGGCCGTTCCAAACAATGCAGGTATTTCAGCAGCGATAAATTTTGATGTGAATGGCATTATGAATTATGAAGCTGTAATTCCATTTTCAACATTTTACAAAGACGAGCTGACACCATCTGATTCGAGCACAATATTTAACTTTCAGATTAAAGTTAACCCGGTTCCCAATTCAAATAATAGTTCAAACAACAGCAGCGGAATGAGAGGTGGAGGAATGCGCGGTGGTGGAATGGGTGGTGGCGGAGGGATGCGCGGAGGTGGAATGGGTGGTAGCGGAGGGATGCGCGGAGGTGGAATGGGTGGTAGCGGAATGCGTGGAGGTGGTATGGGCGGCAGCAGGTCCGGAGACAATGGAGGAAACGGCTATCAAAAAAATGCTAACATGGCAGGAACCACAAAGACTACGGTAAAACTGAAACTTGCCTACCGTTAATATTATTCTTAGCGATATACTCAGGAAGTACGGAAACAATTTTCCGTACTTTCCTAATATAAACTTTTTCTCTTTTCTGCCAGTTTCTCATCAGAGATGAAATCATCATACTCCATCTGTTTGTCAATCATTCCTTTGGGCGCAATTTCAATAACACGGTTACATACAGTCTGAATGAATGCATGATCGTGCGATGACATCAGGATATTTCCCTTAAACCTGATCAGAGTATTATTAAATGCCTGGATCGATTCAAGGTCGAGGTGATTAGTGGGAGTATCGAGAAGCATAACATTCGCATTCCTGATCATCATGCGGGCAATCATACACCTTACCCTCTCTCCGCCTGAAAGAATATTCACCTTCTTATAGATATCCTCTCCTGAAAAAAGCATTTTTCCCAGGAAACCTCTAAGGTACAATTCACTTGTATCCTCAGAATATTGTGACAACCAGTCTATCAGATTAATATCCTTTTTAAAAAACTCCTCATTCTCAAGGGGAAGATAGGCTTTTACAATGGTCTGCCCCCACTCGAATGATCCGTTATCAGCCTTTTCATGACCCTTTAGTATTTCAAAAAGAGTAGTCATGACTCGGGAATCTCTTGATAGAAAAACTATTTTGTCATTTTTGTTTACTGTAAAGTTCAGGTCTTTGAAAAGGGTTCTGCCCTCAACGCTCTTGCTCAGTCCCTTCACTGTAAGAATATTATTCCCTGGCTCTCGTCCGGGTGTAAAAATAATTCCGGGATACTTACGGGTAGATGGTTTAATTTCTTCAATATTAAGCTTTTCAATCATTTTCTTCCTGCTGGTTGTCTGTTTTGACTTTTTTACATTAGCCCTGAACCTGGCAATAAATTCCTGAAGTTCCTTTTTCTTTTCCTCTGCCTTTTTATTCTGGGCAAGTTGCTGCCTGAGAGCTAATTGGCTCGACTCATACCAGAAACTGTAATTACCGGAAAATTGTTGAACCCTGCTAAAATCTATATCAATTATATGAGTACATATAGAATCTAAAAAATGCCGGTCATGCGATACTACTAAAACTGTATTCTCAAATTCAGACAACCAGTTTTCCAGCCAGTTCACAGTATCAAGATCCAAGTCATTGGTAGGCTCATCAAGCAAAAGGTTATCAGGTTTTCCAAACAAGGCCTGAGCCAGCAGCACTTTCACCTTTTCTTTTCCTGAAAGCTCCTTTAACAATTTGTGGTGATGTTCCTCTTTAATTCCCAAACCACTCAACAAACTGGAAGCATTACTCTCCGCATTCCATCCATCCATCTCAGTGAATTTTTCTTCAAGTTCAGAAGCCCTGATACCATCAAAATCTGAAAAATCAGATTTCGAATAAAGAAGGTCCTTTTCTTTCATGGTACTCCACAACCTGGTATGTCCCATCATAACTGTATCAAGAACAACGCATTCGTCAAATTCAAAATGATCCTGTTTCAGGACAGACAACCGTTCTCCCTGTCCAAAAGAAACTGAACCGGTGCGGTATTCCACACCTCCGTAAAGCATTTTCAGAAACGTTGATTTCCCTGCACCGTTCGCTCCTATAATTCCGTAGCAGTTGCCCGGAGTAAAGATGAGATTAACATCCTGAAATAAAATACGTTTCCCAAACTGGATACTAAGATTTGATGCTGTAATCATGTATTAGATTTTCTAATAGAAATTGATGTTTATCGTCACTGTTGTCGAAAAGTGTGCAAAATTAAACAATAAAATCCATTAAACGCTACCTGGGTTCTGGGAACCGGCCGGTTAACTGTCTGTTAACCATCCATCCCGGATATTCAGGTGTCAAAGCCCTGATGGCATCAAGTTCTTTTATTTCGTTATTTTATACTTTAGGAGTTTATGTTTGGAAGAAGTTAAAAAAAAAGCCCCGAATTAATTTTAATAATTCAGGGCCTATTATGGTTTTATCTTCCGGGATTTTTATTCCCATTAATTATTGTGGTTTTGTAACAGTATTAGCGTCAAGAACGACAGCAGTCTGTGCAAGTGCCCTTCCATTTATGGATGCACCGGTTTGAAAAGTAATGCCTGTCATCGATAAAATAACTCCTTCAAAATGAGAGGTAGTCCCTAAAGTTGCCTGACCAGCTACCTGCCAGAATATATTCTTAGCCAATGCGCCTCCGGATAAGGTGATATTCACAGCAGAGCTCATGCTCAGGTTCCCTGAAATCTGAAAAATCCATACATCAGTTGCGCTACCCGAGATAATAACATCTGATGGCATTGTTACTGCGCTAGTCCATTTATAGAGTCCTGCTATAAGAGTTTTGCCGCCTATATTTCCGGTACCTAATTCAGTGAAATCAGGGAAAGAACGCCCAGCCGCATCGTTGTATGCAGTGACCATATTGTTGACTGCCGTGGTCAGGTTAATAGGAGTCGGATCCGCCATATCTGCACCAAATATTTGTCCTGTCACCTGTGCGGAAGTCGCATATCCGGTTGCTTTTGTAAGGGCAAATCCTGTGATATAAGAAGTGGCAGCAGGACTAATACCCAAATCTCCGGTAACTGCAGAAGTTGCACTGTTATTTATTGCCGTTTTTGCTAAAATAACATAGTTGCCCGAAGTTCCTAAATCCACAACCGCCAGAACTGATGTGCTACCCCCGGTAGTAAAACTCCATACGGAATTAGCTGCGAGTGAATTGCCATTTAAACTTTTAGCCCCTGTAGTCATTGTGGCCGTGTAAGAAGTGCCAGCTGCAAGGGTATTTGTGGGTGTAAATGTTGCTGTTGTTCCGGAATAGGTCACTGTTCCATTAATTGCAGTTGAACCTTGTTTTAGGACAAAAGTTGAGTTGTTGATCGTTAAGGGATCCATTGGCTCACTGAAGGTAAATTCAATTGCCTTGTTGCGTGCCACACCAGTGACGTTATTAAGAGGGTCTGTTGTAGTTGCCGTGAGAATTGCGCCGGTATTATCATCTTTCTTACATGCGAAGATAGATACAACCAATAGCAAAGAAATGATTAAGAACACATTTTTAATTTTCATTAGATTTTATTAAGACGTGTGAAAATATTTTCACACAACAAAGGTGAGGCTTTCTTTCCCCGAAATATTACATAACTAATTAAATAAGTTACATAATTCACATTGCAGTGTAGAAAACTTTCAGACTGAATAACCAGGGTTATATTTATCCAAACCAATAGTTTCTTCAAATGCCCTTACAAACTTCATAAAAAAAGTTGAATAATCCTCCTTATCAATATAATCATATGTCTCGTCAGGGGTGGAAGGGATATCTTCGAATTTTGTAACTCCTACAGGTTTTTGTTTTTCTGATTTGGTAAAATCGACTCGTTCACCATCAATCCGGTTATAAAAATGCCAGTCTTTTTCCTTATGAGTCTTTAAGATTTCACCTCCAAAAACATCATGAATCAGCAGGGAGATTATTCCATCTTGTCCATTTGTCTGATTATCGGGGGTTAACCTCCGTATGGAATCTGGTGCCAGGCTCCTTTTTAGTGCCTCATACACAATCATTTTATTAAACATATTCTAAAACATTGGTTACTAACCGATAATAATCAGGAACTAATTTCTTCATGTAAATTTCAGATGAATAATTAATCTAAATATCCTGATATAAAGTTAAAACCTATAAATTCGGGAAGTATTACAAAACTCCTATAAAAATTTGCATGATTTACGGGTTCAGCATATTACTTTGCCTCTCCTGGTAAGTATTTAAATGAAAATATATTTTCTAAATATTTTACTTTTAGTAAATTCGGAGGGCAAAGCCGTAAGACTGCAAGACCTGAAAGTTCCCATTGTCACTCCTTACCTATCGTCACTTCTCTGAGAGTTGTTTTATCGGCTCCAAAAATGATTTCATATAATTCAACTGTATTTGAAGGAGCTTTTACTGCCTGAAGGCTTTTAAGTGCATTCAGATCTGTTAAAGCATCAGTGCCTTTTGAGATCATAGCTGCCAATGCATCGACAGACTCGCCAACTTTCCCGGTGGAAGTATATCCAAAAGTATCTATAGATCCATTTGTGAATTTCAGACTGACTTTTCTTGAATTCAATCCGTCACGTATAACCATATACTGAGGATTAGCCAGGTCGGGCAGGTAAATAACTGTTGCTTTTACAATCCTGTTAGTCTCAGCATCTCTTTCAACATGCAAAAATGGTTTTACTGTATAATACTTTAAACCAGTTTTTACGGTGAGACCGCTGTTTGAATAAAATTGAACAGGCGCACAACCGGTCAACGTGAAGATAGCGACACTAACAAATAGAGCGAGCATTGTGTTTTTCATAATATTTATTTTAGTGGTTGCAGAAGGTGGAATAAAGTTAAACAAATTATTTAAAACACCCAGCCTAGAATCCTTTCTTTGGCATATTATCGACATCTTCTTTAGCGCGATTAATTTTATGAACTGCTTTCCCGGAATTAAACTGGTATGTGAATTTTAACCAGACTGGAACGGCAGACAACCTTAAATCTCCTTCTGAATGACTGTAAAAATCCGGACCTTTGATTTCTGTCCCCTGGTAAGTGAACGATTTTGAAAACGGGATGGCACTGGTTATCCCTACTTTGAATTTCTGGCTGAAAGTTTTTTCAAGTGAAATAAAATAGAGCGCATCACTGAATGACAAACTCTGGATATCGATTTCAGGACTGCTGTACTGAAATTGAAATGATGCAACAATATCGTATTTGAATGTCACAATAGCTGAAAGGCCCGATTCGAATGCAATTCTTTGTCTGTTATTTATATCGTATTGTTTTGCGAGATTATTTCCTATTGTACAAATGTTGAACAACTTAAAATATGGATTTATCGCAACAGCTTTGTGAAGCTTCAATGCTCCTGCCATCTGTATGCCATATTCATGAATATTTCCAAGGTTGGCTATCCTGGTTTCAAAAATACCCGCATCGTTAATAAAAGTATAATGATTGATGGCATCAGTTCTTTCTTTATGGAATAGCTGTAATGAAATAAAATTATTACCAATGGTATTAGAGTAATCCAGGGATAAGTTTTGTCTGAGTTCCGGTTTCAGGTCAGGATTTCCGCTCTCTATAGTATAAGGGTCATCCTGAGAAGTGTAAGGATTTAATTCATAAATGTTCGGACGATTAACTGTACGACTGTACGATAGTTTTATGTTTTGTTTCGGAGTAAGTTTATAGTTTATTGTTGCATTTGGTAATAAAGCAAAAACATTATTATTAAAACCGTTTGTCAGACCCGATGTCGACTTTTCGGCTCGCAATCCTGTGTTCAGAGTATATTTTGAAAAAGTATATGTGATTGCTCCATATAACGCAAAGATACTCTCATCATATTTAAAGTCGTTCGACATCCTGTCCCTCAGCAGTTGTGATTTGGCTTTAATTCCGGCATCAAATTTGAGTTTTTCTGTAATTGGTGATGTATAATCAATCTTAAAACTTACTGAGTTTTGTTCAGGCTTAACCGAGTTTACCTGAGTTGCTGAAAAATTACCGGGCAAACTATCTTTGGCGATATAGGTTGTACTGTTTCCCGCTTTAAAATTGAAATAGCTTAAATCGAATGCAATTTCTCTGCCCGGCTTGTCAAAAACATGTCTGTAATAAAGAGAATAGAATGCCGAACGGTTAATATCTGCATCCTGTTTATGAGCTGACCAATGCTGTTCATTAACTTCATCTCCCGTAACTTTCATCTCAACATTACCGTTGAGCTCATTTGAATAGGGATTATAGAAAGCATAAAAATTAATCTGATTCTTTTCGTTTAACAGATAATCGAATCCGTAATGAAACCGGTGCGACCAGTCTTTTTGACGAACTAACTGGTCCGATATGATTTCTGTTTCTCCCCAGTCATTCTGAAAACTACGATTACTGCTTTCAATTATATTGAAATAACTGAATTCACCATTGTAAGAAGTATATAAATTAAGCTTTTTGTAACTATAGTTAAAGCTGTAATCCGGAAAAGCATAAATCACCGACTTAGAAGTCGGAATGTCCAGATGAATATGCCCGTTTATTCCCGGTTCTTTATCTTTTTTAAGAATAATGTTAATGACTCCTGTCACACCTGCATCATATCTGGAATCAGGGGTACTATTAACTTCCACTTTATCAATCTGACTGGCATTTAACTGACTCAAAAAATTCCTGTCACGCTCTTTGCCATCTACCATAATAATTATGTGCTGACTGCCTTCGAGTGAAATGTTTTTCATTATATCTACCTGTACTCCCGGAATATAGTTTAATAGATCAACCCCGTTATCTGAAGCATCGTACATTTTTTTATTCATGAAGTAAGTGGTCTTATCAGGCCCGGCTTTCGCTTTCATCCGTTCTCCGACAACAACTATTTCACCGAGGGTCACAGATTTCTCCTGCAAAAGAATAGTACCCGTGTTATAGTCTTTTGTCAAATCTATATTTTTTGTTACACGGTCAAATTCTATTGCACTGATTATGAGGCAATATTTTCCGGCAGGAATAGATTCTATATCAAATTCCCCATCCACATTGCTTGAAGTTCCGGTAATCAGGGTCGAATCCGACATTCTGCGTATTGCCACGGTAGCATAAGCCACAGGCTGCATGCTTTTCTGTTCCTTTAACTGACCGTTGATATGGAGTTTCTGTTGCCCCTGTCCTTGTAACAGAGAGAGACTTGTTGCAACAGCAAAAATCAACAGGATGCACTTTTTGCAAACTTTTTTTCCTAAAAATGATTTCATAATTACGTTTATTAGTTAGAATTTGCGAATAATTTACTTCAGCAAATTGAGGCAATAAGACGATTCGCTCCAACTAATTGGGATAGATGGCAAGGATTTGTTACCTGTTGTAATCGCAGGAAAAAAGATTGGATAATACCTGTGACAAACTGCAATAATTTGTGATGAACGGTATCTTCCTAGGTATGGTAAAGGGCTGATAGTTTATTAAAATCCTTGGTATTTTTTCGTGAAACAGGAATTTTAATTTCAGTTTCTGATAGTTTTATCATGTAACCTAAAGTGTTTCCCTGCTTGCTTCTGACTTTTTTTAAATTCACAATAAATGCCCGGTGTATCCTTAAGAAGTAAGGAATTCCTGATAATTGNNTCTTCCTTTTTCAGTTGAGAGCTGATTTGAATAAGATCTTCAGAAGGCTGGTTTTCCTGACCTGTTATTGCAACGTTTCCTACATTAAGATCGACACTTTCCGAGAACAAATAGGGATAATTTATTGCCGTATAAAATAATAAAGGAAAAATGCCCGTTAAAAAGGCACCTTTGAACGAATTCAGGAAAGTTGAAATATTCCACCTCTGTGCTGATGTTTCAATAAAGAAGCCAAGCAGATATATAGCAATCCCTAAAACGAGCAAGACAATAAACACAGATAAAAACTCTTTGAAGATAGTCCAGTCCTTACTGTTTGAAAACCATTTGACAGTTTTCAGAATTTTAATGGATAGAAATATGAATATCCCGGATAAGAAGCTATAAATTGCCATGGTTGCTTCATAACTCAAAGCTCTTGCTGCATGAGTATTAAAAGGTTTATATAAAGCAGTGAACCCAAAAACAAATGCAGTAATTATTAAGGTACCTGTAAAAGGATTCTTTATAATATAGTTTTGAGGGTACTTAATGTTTAACCATTTATGAATTCCATTGTTCATCTAAAAATTTTTATATGATAATTATTTCATTCACATGCAAAGTAAAGTGTCTGTATTACAAAATATTTGTTTTTACAGTGTTTTTGCAATTCATATTTTTGTAATTTACTGAATAATGTCTATAACTTACTGAATAATGATTTATTTTACAAAAATCTAACACTTCAATCCATGACGATGTTCGACAGAATACGGAATCCTTTCTGGCGGGGATTTATAGCCGCAGCACTCTACTATGGAGTAGCTGCACTTGTATTTGTGCTGCTGAAAGTCGCGTTACCCTTACGTGATGATGTCTACATCTTTTTTGTCTTTCTCCCGGTCGTGCTGCTGGCGGGCATTATCTGGGCAGTCGTGTCCCTTATTACCATCCGTCGTGTGTGGCGCCGCGGCGCACTATTGGTCAATGTGATAGTAATTCTGTTAACGTTTTGGCTCGTTTCCCCCAAACCACCTGTTTTCCCAAAAGCCACGACAAATCCAGTCAGGGGTGAACTGATGCCCACTTTTAACAAAATAGATGACCAGCGAAAATTTTTATCAGATTATCAAAAAGAACTAAAATCATGGTCAGTCCATACTGAAGAACTGGACATTGAAACAGAGTTTGGTAAAACACATATCATTTCTTTCGGAAATCCGCAGGGAAAACCATTAATACTTTTGCACTGGTTTTATTCTAATTCTACGGAATGGAAGTATATGGCACCATTTCTACAGGAACGATATCGTGTATATGCTATTGACATTATTGGAGATATGGGGAAAAGTTATGCTTATAATCCGCCAAAATCCGAGATAGAAGTTTCTCAATGGTTTAATCAGGTACTTGATGGTCTTAGTTTGAATAAAGTCTCTATTTGTGGCCATTCCAATGGTGGATTTCAAGCCATGCTGATTGCACAACAAAATCCTGACAGGGTTGAAAAGTTAATTTTGCTTGCGCCCGCTGCCGGGTTAAAGCCTTTTAGCTTTAAGTTTTATTTATCATCATTTGGAACAGCTATTTTTCCAAATGATATTATTCTTGAAACATTCAAGAATTCAGGTACTTTAAAAGCGAACCAATGGAGTAAGGAAATGACAGAGATGCTGACCTTATCCTTCAGGGTTGCAGCCAATCAACTTAGAGTTTATCCCAGAGAATTCAGTGATGATGAATTAAAGACTATCAAAGTTCCAACATTATTGATTTTGGGAAAGGAAGAAATGATTTATTCACCTGCGGAAGCTGCCGAAAGAGCGTTAAGAATTCTGCCTAATTCTAAGGTAATTATGTTGCCTGATTGCGGTCATGCCATTCCGTTTGATGCTCCAAAGGAGGCTTCAAATGCCATTGATTCATTTTTGTCTGTAGAATAGTATTTTAAAAAATATGGATAAGCAATATTTATACTGGCATTATTACCGTAAACAACTCCAACTGTACACATTGGTTTGGCTGGTTAAATCTGTGTCAATTATTACGTCTGTCAAATCTTTCTGTGGAAGTATCAATTTTCGTAGTAAAATCCCTGATGCACCGGACAGAAAATCCATATTTTTTATTGAAACTGACATTATATATATTTGAAGAGCTGTTTGAAATGCCCCAATGAGATCCGTTTGAAGTATCACTTTCCGTTGAGGTCCACCAGTCCCCATAACTACCAAAGTATTCAAATCCTCCTTTTGAGTTACGGCTTCCGGCCGAAACAGCAGTAAATCCGCTGCTATTTGAAGCCCCGGTATTAGGGCTTGACCAATGCTCAGTTCCGGTTTCTTTCATCTTTCCACCTGCCACATCTGTCCCTCCAAGAAAACCGATAAGAATCATCCATTCGTTATTGGTAGGAACATGCCAGTCAGCAGGGCAGAGATTGTTACTGTCGAGGACAGCATAGAAGTTGTATAATCGGCCATAAGTTGTTACTTTTAAGTCCTCATTGTTTAAATTGCAATATGCTCCGGTTGTCAGTTTACTCCATTCTGTAGCATCAGTTACCCGGGGTATTTCTTCCCCGTTCATATAATGAGTCACTTTCAGGTTTTCTCTCATCCATACCTGTGTGCCAATAGTTATTGAATTGTATATGTTACCATCAATGTCAGTAACTGTTTGAGCACGGATCCCGAAAAACAATGACAATGACCCGATTAATAATAAAAATGTTTTCATTTATTTCCATATCAATAACAAAATTATTTATTTTTTTGCAATTCATAGTAATTTCATAAATCAGGATACAAGGGAAATTTGCTGCATTTCCATGCCTCAATCCCTTGAAAATGACAGGTCAGAGTTGATTATTCTGTTCAGGAAACAATTCTACAAGTTACTTCAATATCAACATTCCCTTTAAGTAAAGCCCATACGGGGCAATAGGTTTCTTCTGAAAGCTTAAGAACTTTTTTAAAGTCCTCTTCGGAAATGTCATTTGATATAAGGTTAACTATCAGATAAATAGTTTTAAAACAGGTAGGGTGTTCTTCTTTTCTGATTCCTCTGGCATGTATTTCACATCCTGTTATTGTCTTTTTCATTTTACGTAAAAATGTCAGTACTGAGCTTCCGATACATGAAGAAAGACTCAGAAGCAAAAGCTCCAGAGAAGTGTAACCCAGATTATCGCCAAGGGGTGGAGTATATTTGATTTGTCTGTCATACTTATATTCCTTTAATTTTAATTAATTTGATCCATTTCAACTTGTTCAGAATCATCCATTATTCAAGTTTAGTCTACTCATATTTAAGCGATTGCGCAGGATTGACATTGGCTGCCAAGAGTATTCTGTAACTTATTGTAATTAAGGCTATCCCCAGGGCGATAGTAAGACCTGCAACAAAACTGAAAACCCCAAGTGTTATTCTGTAGTAAAAGTTCTGTAACCAATGTTCAGCAATATAATAGATCAAAGGACATGCTATAAGCGATGATACTGAAACAAGGATGACAATCTCACGTGATATTTCAACATAGATTCCCGCAACTGAGGAACCCATAGCTTTTCTTACCCCGATCTCCTTGGTTCTCTGCTCAACTGTAAATGAAGTAAGTCCGAATAATCCGAGTGCAGCAATGAATATTGCCAGGATGGAAAAGATCACAGCCATCTTTGCGTTTTGTTTTTCCTGGATGTACATCTTTTCAAAGTCAGCATCAATAAAATAGTATTGCAAAGGCGTGTTTGCCGCATAATCTTTCCATACTTTTTCAATTTCATTGATGGTTTGGGAATAATTCCTGGCATTAAGTCTGACAGTAATATAACCCCATAAAAAATTCTCTGACTGGAAACACAGAATACATGGGCCGATTGGATTCCTGAGTGATTCAAAGTTGAAATTTTTTACCACTCCGATAACAGGAATGTACTTTCTGTCTTTAGGGTCTCCCGGTTGTATGAACCTGGCTTTCAAAGGATCAGCAATATCAAATTTCTTTGCTACACTTTCGTTAACCAGGCAGGCTTCCTTATCTGTTGAAAATGATTCACTGAATGATCTTCCCGAAGCCAGTTTCATACCATAAGTATCGAGATAATCATAATCAACCCAGTTTGTGACCATCAGGAAGGATTGATCTTTTCTTCCTTCGAGTCCATAACCATTGTTATTGTTAACGCGCCCCGGGACAGCAGTGGAGCTTGAGATATTTTCAACTCCTGAAATTCTTTTAACAGATTCTTTAAATGATTTCATCTTCTGCCCGATTGCATCGGCCCTGTCGATTACAATCAGCTGTTCCTTGTTGAAGCCAACATCTTTCTTCAGCATATAATTAATCTGACGGTACATAACCATTGTGCAAACGATCAGCAGAATCGAAACAGTAAACTGAAATACAACCAGCACTCTTCTGAGCCTGCCATTTTTCATACTGTTCTTTACGCTTCCTTTCAGAACCTCATAAGGATTGAACGATGAAAGAAAAAATGCAGGGTAGCTTCCTGATAAAATGCCTACTACCAATGCGAACACCAGAAGGACCGGAATTGTGTACCAGTTTGTAAGAAGATCTAGTGTGAGGGACGCCCCTAGCAGATTATTGAAATAAGGAAGAGTAACTTTTATGAAAACAAGAGCGAGTATCAGGGATGTGAATGAAAGGATAAATGACTCTGTCAGGAACTGAGCTACAAGCATTCCTCTGGTTGATCCGCCGAGCTTTTTTATTCCGACTTCCTTGGCTCTTTTTGCTGCCTGGGCAGTAGAAAGGTTCATAAAGTTTATAGATGCTATCAGTACAATCAGGACTGCAATGGCACCAAATATTTTCAGATATTTCGGATCGCTTGCAGCTTTAAACTCCTGTTGAATTGACGGATCAAGATGGGCTTTTTGAATATTCTGAAGAAAAAATCTGTATTTATTGCCATTCTTGGAAAAATCAGTTAATGAGATCCCCATATATTTCTCGGCCTCCGGTCCAACGTACTTGATGATCAATTCAGGAAACTTGTTATCAACACTTTTATAATTTGCATTTGGCTTTAGAAGAAGGTAGGTACTGAAACTATTGTTCATCCAGATGGGGTTGTTCGCTCTGGGATTTGTCATAAAAGATGTAAGCATACTGGCTTCAAAATGGGAGTTTCCCGGCACATCGCCCATAACACCGGTAACGATATATCTTACAGTATCTGAACCGATTTTAACAGCTTTATCAATAGGATTCTCATTCCCGAAAATCTTTTTTGCAGTTGACTCGGCTAATACCACCCTGTGCGGAGCATTCAGAAGATTTTTCGGATCACCCTTTAAAACTGGTATTGAAAAGATATTAAAGAATGAGGAATCCGCTTCAATTATATGATCATCCGTAAAAACCTGATTTTTATACTCAACTACCGACGGGCCATTTTTTGTCATCCTGCAATAATCTTCAATTTCAGGAAATTCCCTTAAAAGCGTAGGTCCCATTATAGAAGGTGATGTAGCATATGTTATTTCCTGACCACTTATCTTTCCATTAAGTATGGTTCTGAAAATCCTGTCTTTCTTGGTATTGAATTTATCATAGCTTGATTCATTGATCACATAAAGTGCAATAAGAAGGCTACAGGTGATCCCTATTGATAAGCCAAGAACATTAATGATAATGTAAGCACGTTGTCTTTTAAATGACCTTAAGCTATGCTTGAAAAGATTGTTTAACATGTCTTTCAGTTTTAATAGAGTTAGTATAAATAGTTTTTAAAAAAAAGATCCTTATTCTTTTTAATCTCATGATCTCCTTCAATAGACGAAAGAAATTCCAGATTGCTGCAACAGAAGGAAACAAACGATTTTGGCAGTCCGGTCAAGGCCGGGTCATTGCATCAATGGCCCGTTAACGGTAGGAGTATCAGCAACCCGCAAACGCCATTTTGCCTGTATTTTATCTGCTTTGCGTATTTTAGACAATTGTTTTATCGATATACTTTTAAAAAAATACTTAATTGAGCTCAGTTCAGAGCGTTTTATGTTTGCTTCTTTGTCAATTATAAAACCCATTCTCCTGAAAAATGATTCCGCATCTTCAAAACTATTGAATTTTTTCTCTTCGATGTTGTAATAAAAAAATCTTTCACTTTCTCAACACTTTAACTATTCCGTTATTGAAAAGCTTTGTTATTAAATCGAACAGAGATTCTCATGCCAGGGGAAAACCCGACTAAAAGAACATTGACAAAAATAAATTGTTTCTTTGCAAAATATAAATTGAATCATGAAAAACAGAATATACTCCATGCAGCAACGAAAGGTTGTAGTGATCGGCGCTGGATCCGTCGGGGCTACATATTGTTATGCGCTCGCACAAAGTGGTCTTGCAGATGAGATTGTTTTGACCGATAAAAATGAGGATCTGATGAAAGGGCAGGTCCTGGATCTCGTTCATGGGCAGACTTTTTTTCCTACTGTAGGCATCCGTTCCGGGACCATTGACGATTGTGCCGATGCACAGGTTGTAGTTATTACTGCGGGTGCAGCTCAGAAACCCGGGGAAACCAGGCTTCAGCTCATTAAAAAAAATGCTGAAATAACCGGAAGTATCGCTGAAGATATTGCTAAATCGGGATGCAAAGGAGTTATGCTTGTTGTCAGTAATCCCGTTGATGTTCTTACCTGGGTAGCTCTTAAACGGTCAGGATGGGAAAAAGGCCGCGTAATCGGATCAGGTACCGTTCTTGACAGCTCCCGGTTCCGGCATCTTCTCAGTGAACACTGCGGTGTGGATGTACATAATGTTCATGCCTATATCCTTGGGGAGCATGGTGACAGCGAGTTCGCAGCGTGGTCGATGACAAATATCGCAGGTATTAATATCGATGAGTATTGCCCTGTTTGCGGCAAGTGTTCCGACTGGAAAAAGCAACGACAGCTTATCGAACAGCAGGTGCGCGATTCGGCATATCATATCATAAATTATAAGGGTTCGACTCAGTTTGCCGTTGGACTGGCTCTTGTAAGGATCACAGGAGCCATACTCCGGAGTCAGAATACAATCCTGTCTGTCTCAACTCTGGTAGAATCTGATTTTGGAATTAAAGATATTTGCCTTAGCGTGCCATGCGTAGTATCCGATGGAGGAGTTACAAGGATAATTGAGAGTCCCTTATCTTCAGAAGAACTTAATTCTATGTCACACTCTGCTGATGTATTGAGAAAAGCAATTGATTCGATATAACCGCCCGGATGACAAAAAATCAATATTAAATATGTTTTATTAATTTAGTTTTTCATTTGAATCAGAATTCCAAAAACTTAAACCATGAAAAAACATTTTTTTCTTTCGTTGCTTATAATTGTTACGGTTATAACAATTTCATCGTGTAAACAATCAAAAAAAGAACAGGTTGCTGACGCTCTTGTTTCACACATTGATTCGACCATTAAAGCCGGAGATGATTTCTTTCTTTTTGCCAACGGTAAATGGTTCAGGCAAAATCCAATTCCTGCAAGCGAACAGAGCAATGGTATCTGGCAACTGATACAGGATACAATCAATGCCCAGATTCGCCACGTTTGCGAATCTTCAGCAGCAATCAAAGATGCTCTCAAAGGAAGCAACAAGCAAAAAATCGGAGATTTCTTTTATACGGGTATGGACAGTGTAACACTTAACAAAGAAGTCATCAACGATTTAAAAAGCGATTTCGAAATGATCGAAGCTATAAAAGATATCAATGGCATTATAAAAATTGCATCATACATTCATACTGTGGCCGGTTCACCTTTGTTCGGACTCTATGCCGGACAGGATGACAAGATAAGCAGCAAGATCGCCATCAATATTTACCAGGGAGGATTAAGTCTGCCCGATCGTAATTTTTATTTCGATACCGATTCCCGTGCCGTTTCTATCCGTCATAAATTTATCTCTCATCTTGAAAATACATTTATTATCATGGGTTACAGCGCTGAAAAAGCCAAAACTGCTGCTCAGGGACTCATGAAACTTGAAACTGCAATTGCCAAAACTACGCGGAAACGCGAAGATACACGCGATCCATGGCTTAATTACAACAAGTTGACTTTTAAACAACTTACTGAATCCACTCCAAACATTGACTGGAAAATTTTTATGGATGGCATAGGTCTTCATAATGTGGACAGCGTTATTGTCGGTCAGCCGGAATTTTTAAAAGCTCTTAACGGTTACCTCAAATCATACCCTGTCGCTGACTGGAAAAATTATCTGAAATATCATCTTGTAAGAAATCTTTCAGGCAGTATGGATGATAAAACCTACATTGAATTTTTTAACTTTTATTCTGGCGCACTTCGCGGAGTCAAAGAGCCAAAGCCAAGGTGGAAACGCGTTGTACAACAAACCGATGGTTCACTTGGTGAACTTATCGGACAGGTTTATGTTGATGAATATTTACCTAAGGGAACAAAAGATAAACTGATCGAGATAGGTAATGTCATCAAAACTATTTTTGCTGAACGAATAAAAGCCCTCGACTGGATGAGTAGTGCTACGAAGGAAAAAGCTTTGAATAAACTTGCTTCAGTGATTATGAAAGTAGGTTATCCCGACAAATGGAAAGATCTCAGCGCTATGCAAATCGACCGTACTTCGTTTGTAAAAAATGTAATGAATGCCAATAAATGGGAAGTCAATTATATGATTTCAAAATATGGGAAGCCCGTTGACCGCACAGAATGGGGAATGGAACCGCAAACATACAATGCATATTATAATCCTTCCAACAATGAAATATGCATTCCCGGTTGTAATATTATTGTTCCGGGCTATGAAGGTAAAATGGCCGATGATGCGCTTCTCTATTCCATTATTGGTGCCACTTTCGGACATGAAATCACGCATGGCTTTGACGATCAGGGTAGCAAGTACAATGCTCTTGGTAACCTTCAAAACTGGTGGACACCAGATGATAGCATTAAGTTTTATGCTAAGACGAAAATGATCGTTAAACAGTTCAATAAATATATTGCTGTTGATAGTCTGCATATTAATGGTGAACTTACACAAGGCGAAAACATTGCCGATCTTGGAGGTACCATCATGGCTTATGAAGCTTTTAAGAAAACTGATCAGTTTAAAAACAACGCGATTATTGCAGGATTGAATCCTGCACAACGTTTCTTCCTGGGATATGCGCTTGCATGGATGGTGAATGAACGTCCCGAGACTGTGGCCAGCCAGGTGAAAAGCAACGAACATTCACCTGCAAAATTCCGTGTCAACGGACCGTTGTCAAATATACCTGAATTTTACCAGGCGTTCGGAGTAAAACAAGGTGATGCCTTATGGGTTCCCGATAGTCTGAGGGTTGAGATATGGTAAGAATTACCGTTTCATATTTTTCATGAAGATATTCGGAATATTGATAATTGGTATTTAGAATTCTGTTTCATAAATACGGAGCTTGTTTCTGAGGGTAGTTATTTCATCCTGCAAAGCATTTATACGTTGTAATAAATAATTGACGGTCTCAATACCTTCAAGGTTAATATCCAACTCATAATATAAACGTACAAATTTCTCTAATTGCTGAAGCTGGCCTGCATCTATAAAGCCCGTTTCTTTTATTGTGGTAACCTCAACCAATCCGCTTTGTTGCAGTGAACTTATAAATGAAACCTCTATATTATGACTGGCACAAAATTCATCTATTGCTATCAAATATTCTGTTTCCATTGCTCTATATATTAAATTATGATTCAGACAATTGATTAAATAATTTTCTTTGCTTCTCCGTTAAATTTGTAGGAATTTTAATGAAATAAGTTATATATAAATCTCCAAAATGACCTTCATTTTTATAAACAGGAAATCCTTTATCTTTCAACTTAACTTTGTTGCCATTCTGAGTTTCGGGTTTTACTTTAAGTTTTACTTTCCCGTTTAAGGTCTCTATTGTTATTTCTCCACCCAGTACTGCAATGTACAGATCCAGATCTACTGTAGTAAATAAATCATTTCCTAACCGTTTAAATCGAGGGTGATTAGCTATTGAAAAAGTAATATATAAATCGCCATCCGGTCCTCCATTTACTCCCGGGCCCCCATGTCCTGCTATTTTTATTGTCTGACCATTTTCAATTCCGGCAGGAATGGTAATTCTTATTTTTTTACCATTTACAGTTAATGTTTGTTTTTGGGTTTTATAGGCATCGATGAGATCGAGATGTAATTCCGCTGTGAAATCTTCTCCTCTGTATTTCACCTGTCTGCCTCTGCCGGCACCTGCTGCGCCTCCAAACATAGATTCAAAAAAATCGGAAAAATCCCCTTCAGATTGTGACCCTGCATACCTTGCTCTCCGCGAATTTGACGATTGTTGCTGATACTGTTTTTGTTTTTCAAACTGTTCAGAGTGCTGCCAATCCTTTCCGTACTGGTCATATTTTTTGCGCTTTTCCGGATCGCTCAATACTTCATTAGCTTCATTGATCTGCTGAAAATTCCTTTTCGCATCTTTATCATTTGGATTCAGATCGGGGTGATATTTTCTTGCTAACTTCCGGTATGCATTTTTTATATCTTTCGGTGTTGCAGTTTTATCAATACCTAATAATTTATAATAGTCTACGAAATTCATCTATCTTTTGAATTTGGTTAATCTGTTTCTAAATTGCGGCAGTTTTTGCATCTTTTTTAGCTTCGCCTGATCGTGACTTGCTTTTTTGGGAAATGTCAGCAACTTCTTCCTTTACCTCATCAACTTTTACTGAAATGCTGTCAAGAAATTCATCAAATTTTTCTCTTAAATCATCCGCAAGGCCCTCTCCTTTTTTTGAGATCCTCTTCCTTGTATTCGAACCTTTGTCCGGAGCAAATAATACTCCTAAAACTGCACCAACAGCAACGCCGGCCAATACACCTAATAAAACTTTTCCTGAGCTCATAACTATCTTTTTAAATGATTATTGAAACGCTATTATATTAAAGAACTGTTATTCCTTTGACAAACCTTAGAGATAAAATGTTCTGACTGATCACAAAAATAAGCAGTGTAAGTGAATGAACCTAATCATAACATTAAAACTTCGCTCCTGGTTCAAATTCGATGATTTATAAATCTTATTTGCTGAAGATAATACCTTTCTTAATCTTAGCCGTTTTAAAGTCAGATGTATTATGAAAAGTTATAGATGGAAAATTTTCTCTGGCCAATTTGAGCATCCATTCGCTCTCGGCAAAAAAAACAGGGTTATGCTCCTTATCGTAGGCAATGGCTCCTGATTTTCTCTTCAAAAAGTTTTCAAGTTCTTTTTTATTATCGGTTGTAATCCAACATGCTTTGACAAAAGGAAGGTGGGAAAAGCTGCATCTGGCTCCGTACTCATGTTCCAGTCTGAACTTAATAACCTCGTACTGAAGCTCTCCAACCGTGCCTATTATCTTTCTGTTCCCGGGTTGTTGCATGAAAAGCTGGGCCACACCTTCATCGGTCATCTGTCTGACACCTTTGTTAAGCTGTTTGGTTTTCATAGGATCGAGGTTATTGACTTCACGGAGTATCTCCGGTGAAAAACTAGGGACACCCTTAAAATGCAATAATTCACCTTCGGTAAGCGTGTCACCTATTTTAAAATTGCCACTGTCATACAGACCAACAACATCTCCCGGATACGCTTCTTCTACAATACTCTTATTATTTGCCATAAAACTTGTTGGAGAAGAAAACCGGATCTTTTTTTCTGACCGTGTGTGAAAGTAAAACCTGTTCCTTTCAAATCTCCCTGAACTAATGCGCATAAAAGCTATTCTGTCATGGTGCTTGGGGTCGAGGTTGGCATGGATTTTAAATATAAACCCGGTTAATTGTTCTTCATCGGGTTCTACTGCCCGCTCTGATGCCTGAATCGTTCCCGGACAGGGAGCAATTTCAAGAAAGGTTTTCAATAACTCCAAAACACCAAAATTATTTAACGCACTACCGAAAAACAATGGTGCTAAATAACCTTCGCGGTACAATGACATATTAAAGGATTCGAACATATCATTTACAAAGTCTATCTCTTCCCATAACTTGTTTATACTTTCAATACCCACGTATTCTCTCAGCATTGGGTCTTTAATATCCTTTGTGCTGATAAGACTGTCCGAAATGCTGGTTTTTTCCGGGGCAAAGATCTGAATCTCTTTTTTATGCAGATTGTAAACGCCTTTAAACTGTTTGCCATTACCGATTGGCCATGTATATGGACAAACTGCAATTTTCAGCTCCTGTTCCAGCTCATCCAGCAAATCATAAGGAGAAATACCCTCCCTGTCCATCTTGTTTACAAATATCATTACCGGCGTGTTTCGCATCCGGCATACATCCATCAGTTTACGCGTTTGTTCTTCCACTCCTTTTACACTGTCGACAACCAGGATAACACTGTCGACAGCCGAAAGTGTCCGGTATGTATCTTCGGCGAAATCTTTATGGCCGGGAGTATCCAATATATTAACCCTGATATCATTGTAATCGAATGCCATTACTGATGTGGATACAGAGATTCCCCTTTGTTTTTCAATCTCCATGAAATCGGAAGTAGTCGTTTTTCTGATTTTATTGCTTCTTACTGCCCCTGCTGTCTGGATGGCTCCGCCAAACAGAAGCAATTTTTCGGTAAGTGTCGTTTTTCCGGCATCTGGGTGGCTGATAATTGCAAATGTTCTTCTTCTTTTAATTTCGCTCTTTAGATCCATAAATAATATGTAGACATATACTTTTTAGCTGTCCTAACTTTAAACTGTAATTATTCGGGATTTTTTTCACATGATGGCGCAAAAGTAGTAAAAAATGAGAAAATTTGAAAATTAAAAGAAATCCGGGATAAAACCAGACAGTAATAGTATATCCAGACAAGATAGAAAGCGTTTATTATAAGCTTGATATAATTCCTGAGACTATTAATTTAAAGGATAACTGACAGGGTTATTCAATAACGGGTGTTGAGAATCTTTAAGTTTCAGAATCTCTTTTAGCTTAACCTGATCCATGGTTGCTCTTGGTCGTGTACTCAGTCCGACACCTGCACAAAAGAGTGAAATGTTTTGCGAGACCAGACCGGCATCCATTGCCGCCATAGATAGTTTCCCGGTATCCTCTCCACCCGGAAATCTTGAAATATCAGATACCATTAAAAGAATAACTGCAGCATTTGCGAAATCAGCTTGTCTTCCTGCCACTAACAGGCGCTGATCACCTGAAACAATTGGCTCTAAGGTTTGACCTGCAGCATTATAAATATAAACTCCTTCCGCCATAAATACATAAAGGTCGATGTCTTGCGCATTCATTGCAGATGGAGCAGTACGTTTCTTAAGGTCAGGCCTGTTAATCCCATCAGCTGCCCACAATAAATCTGATAAATCCTGTAGTTTTAATTTATCACTTGTAAATCCCGATGCTGAAGCTCTTTTCTCAAAAGCCTGCATTACCGGTAACCCTCTCGTTTTATCAGGAGGATTTAAAGCTATTGGCTTTAGTTCCTGAGCTTTCATACTGCCCATAATCGTGATAAAAGCTAATAAACATAATAATTTTTTCATATTCGAAGATTTAAAAATTAATTTATTGCGAAACCTATTTCAATCCATTTCAAGTTATATCAAGTTATTTTGCGATTATACTACAAACAATAATAACCGCAATTAATGCTGCAATAGCAATATATGAACGGGGACTCCCAAAATTCAGAGTCCATCCCAATGATGGGTGTAATTTAGGTACCATCAACCTGGGATCCTTCCTGTTAAAATAAAACGGACCTTTCCAGTTTCCCGGGTCTCTACTCATTGTGTCAAGAAATTGTTTGTCAGGATTTGATTTCATTCTGGTATTTTTTGATTATTTTATTTTTATTTAAGGGCAGGAGTCAGGTAAACGTCAAGCTGCCTGATATATCCGTTCCTGTCAAAAATCGCTGTGCAGGTCACGGCATTAAGGGTAAGTCCCTCCATTTCAGAATTTCCCTCTTCAGTAGTGATTCTTATGAAATTCCTTGATGAGATGTGGTATATTACCGGTACCTGGCAGATTGTAAATGCAAGACTGTCAATTCCTAAAGGGACAATCTTTTCAGCATTTCCGGAAGATATATAATGAAAATTATCCGGAGAACGCAGGAATTCTGAACGGCGCAGGAGGCCCGGATTAAATGAAATCTTACCCGATTCGACAATTACACCAAGTTCGCCGAACCTGGAGATTATATCCTCTTTAACCTGACCGGTCATTCCTGGCTGCTTTGCACCTCCATTTCCCGGAGTATGTGAATAGGCATCAGTAGGAAAAGCACCATAAACTTCCGGTTCCTTGTTTAAACCTATTCCGGCACGTACATCGTAATAATGCTGAACCATCTTTCCTAACTGATCATCCCCTGCTTCAGACTTAAGAGCCGTGAAATAGTTTTCACATACTGCCAGCATCAGTTTGGAAACCATATGCCAGTAAATACAGCCAAGTCCTTCATAGCCATAAAACGTTCCTGATCGACCTGTAAAGGACTGGTGGTCAAATACTTTTTCGTAAAGATCAACGATATACTCTTTTTCGGCCTGCAAAATTTTGTATTCAGGCTCCAATTGATCCAGAGCTTTTTTCAGATATGATGCATTCCTGAAGCTGCTGTAAAAGTGAAAAAGACCTTCTATATCTTTATAGAGTATGCTATTATTCTGGTTCCTTATCAATTCTATAAGGAGTTTAGATTTTTTTACCGATTCAGAAGGGATGATATTCTTTTCTATAAACCGGGGCAGCTGCCTGTCGGGATAAAGCATATAGCTGTATTGATCACTGCGAAACATAGCGCTGCATTTTAATGCATCCAATACTTCATTAACCTCACCGGGATCCAACAAACCCGAAGTTAATACAGCCACCTGTCCTTCAAGCATTTCGTAAAGACGGCGAATTGTCACACCATCGTCCTTAAATGAAATCAGGTTGTAAGAATGATAGAGATTATCACTGCGTTTATTTCTGCGGATCGACTCATCGATGAATTTCATTGTTAAGTTAAAAAACTGTACCAGCTCTTTAGCTGCAACAAAATTCTTAATTCCCGAGAAACCATCTTTATAAAGTTTTTCCCGGTAGTCGCTGCCAGCTGTACCAAGGGCATCAATGATTGATTTCCGTTCTTTGTCAGAAAATTCTCTTCCTAAGAATGGTTCGTACTGAATGAAAACATCATTTATTGATTTGAAAAATGAGATAACCTCCTCTGAGACTTCGAACTCTCTATCCGGATTTTCTATGAATAGCTCCCTTAAAAAATGTTGGAGCCTTCTCAGATAGCACAACGTAACCATCGAAGAACCAAATCCAACAAGTGCATTATTTGCATCGTTCCATTCAGGACGTTGCGTGTTCATCCATATTCCTGCCTTAGGTATAAAATTTGAAAGTTTAGTGAGAATGCTTACCAGTATCTTTTCTGTGAAGTTGACAAGTTTAATCTCATCATTACTGTCCTTAATGAGCCTCCCATCGCTTCCAATTGAACCTACCCTTCCAAGTGCCGCTTTTTCAGCCTTATAATCAAAGTCAATCGTTTCAAATGGGTTTTTTACCAGATCTTTATATGGTTTAATCCTGTATGGTACATCTGCATAGGCGAAGATATTCTCTGAAAGCATTTTATTCAGTCTTCCGGGATGCCAATTATTTGAAATCTCAAGCAACTTCAGCAAATAAATTACCTGGTGATCTCCCCAGTACCCTATACTTGCCCATGGATCATGAGGGTCCGGTGACTCCCAGTCAATTCCACCCCGTGTTATGCGGTAGGGATTATATCCATCTGCTGTTGATGCATTTAAGAATTTGCATATCATGCTCTCAACAAAGGATGGATAAGATAATGCCAGTGCCTCCCAATTCTGAAAGATATCTCTCCAGTTACCCTGATAATTCAGACTTTTTGAGCCATTTTCTTTTTTTAATTCAATAGAGAATATGTTCCAGGGACGGGAAGGGTCTCCATGCCTTCTGCTCAATGCAAGCGGCAGATATTCATAGCAAAGTCTTATTAACTGTGAATCATTTTCTAAAGCAGCTTTTTTAAGTAAAGTTTGTAAACTAATATGTATATCAATCGATTCAAGAAAGGACCTTTTTCTTAAATAAACACTTGAATTTGCTCGCTTAATAAAATCAATAAGGTCATCTTTTGATATCCAGTAATTATTATCAAAAATACCGCCCCGCATAACATTGAAGAAAACATTTGACAAGTGCCTGTTTATGCTCAATTTATCTTCTGTAAGTTGTAAACCGTCAGCAGCGGCAATTATGTTAATCAGGTCATTGGTACATTCTGCCACATCTTTTTTCAGGAGTTCGATACTGTCATTTCCTTTTAAAAGATGGTTCAGGGAGGCAATCTGTCCGGCATCTTTGTTCACATCAGCAATTATATACCAGATCTTCTCCGTACCGGCTTCCAGATTAATATCTGCATTTATTAAATAGGCTCCCCTTTCTGCCCTTACATCTATATCTGCTATAACCTGATTCCCCTTTCTGAAATCATCAATATGACGTGCCGATAATAGTATTTTTGCATCCGGGATACCTTCTGACCATACCACATTTGCGGTCAAAGCTTCACTGGGTTCAGCCCTGTCAACAAGTATTGAACTTAGCATGAAGAGCGCAATATTGGAATTCAATAACAACTCATTCTTCTTATATGCATCGATCAGATTGCTCAATGAGAGCTGGAGAGTTCTGGTAAGACCTGCCGGCAATATATTCTGTATCCCGTCAAGTATTGAGATGCTACAGGCAGTATCCCCGGAATTACTTAATACTGACTTTCTTATAATACCGAATCTTTCACTGTTCATCCAGCAATATGAGAAAGTTAACTTTAGCTCCTGATTTATCTCTTCAAAGATGATTTTATTACCATAAACACTTTTATATAAATTCCTTTGAATTTTGTAAACACCGGAGTATCTATCTGAAAATGGCTCCCACAGATAGGTATGTTTTCCCCTGGTAACAAGTAATATTGATTTACTTCCGGTGATTTCTCCTGAATCCTGAATTTTGTCAACGGTATAATATGGGAATAAGGCGTTATCAGGATTTTTTCTGCCGGCAGTAATACCCCCGTTGCTCGAGAGATACATCCAGTGATCGGAGTTACTGACGATCGTAATAAAAAACGGATCCATCTCGTTGTATCCACCAATTTTGTAAAAAGTCTCTCCGTCAATTTTAACAAACCCTCCGGATATATTGTTCTTCTCATTGGTAATGATACAATTGCCGAGTAAAATTTCCCTTTCTGATTTTTTTGACATAACTTATAGGTGTAATACTTCTTCTTTAATTGAGTTCATATACTCTCACATAATCAAGAATAAACTTTGCTGACTTCATTTCAGGGTCCACTCCTTTAGCTCCTCCCCAACCTCCGCCCATGGCAAGGTTAAGAATCAGGTTTTGTGGCTTATTAAACGGCCAGGTCAGATTATTTGATGTATCATGATATTCAAAATATTTCTTGCCATCAATTAAGATAGTAATACTTCCACTAAGCCATTCAATAGAATAGGTATGGAATTCATTATTCATGTTTTCGACATCAACGATTGAAGTTGGTTGGTTACCAAGTTTAAAATAGTATGCGCCGCAATGTACTGATGCATGTGTTTTTCCGTTCCCTGTTTTTGGGTCCAGCTCATAGCCAACATTTTCCAAAACATCAATCTCTCCACAATATGGCCACGACAATTCATCCCTGTATTCATAACCCAGTAACCAGCCTGCTGACCAGGTTCCTCTTCCTGCCGGCACTTTTGCCCTGAATTCGATTTTGCCATACAGGAAACTCTCTTTACCGCGAGTTGTCAGACGGGCAGAACTCCATGGGTAAACTCCGTCATCCTTTCTTGCTTCAATTATCAGGTTGCCACCTTCCTGTCTGGCATTTTCCAATCTGTTTGCAGTATAATACTCCAATTCGTTATTTCCCCAGCCCCAGTTTCCGATATCAAATGTCCATTTTGATGAATCGGGCAAACCCGTCCCGTTAAATTCATCACTCCAAATCAGTTTCCACTCTTTCCCTGAGGTTTTTTGTGTCAATATTACCGGTGAGCTTTTATGCTTTTTGATCAACTCAAAACAGATTTTATCAAATACAACCAAACCTGTGTCATAATGCAGACGTATCATATGCAAACCTGAATTCAGTGGCGATCCATCCTTCTCAATAATATTATCAGTTCCACCCAGGGAAGCTCTCTTAAGCATCATATTTCCGGTTATATTGTATGTCCTACCATCTTTATTATCAATATAATCTTCAATCCAGCATGCTACTTCTGATGAATCTGAGGTTGCTCCGTATAAAAGGATCTTATACCGACCCGTTTCAGGAATCTGCACTTTGTACTCAAGCCAGCCGCCTTTGCTGGTTTTTACATAGCCCCTGTTTTTTTCATTGAATTTTACAATCCCGGGAGAATTTGAATTTACATAATCCCCGGCCTGTACGGTAATGGAACATGAATCAGACTTGCTGACGTTGTCCGGATTTTTCTTATTCCTTTGATTAGAAGTACAATTCACAGTCAATATAAAGATCAAAGTGAATGCCGTTACAATTTTTATTCTGATAAGTGAAATCATAATCATTGATTTAAGGATTGTACATTAAATTAAAACTTCTACGAAAAGGATTTTAATTTTCTTTTTTCGCTTTAATATTCAACTTTGGTTTTGTCTGTTCATTAATTCTTTTTTACAAGGATTGCTTCCAGCTCTTCAAGAGATCTTCCTTTGGTCTCAGGTAATAATTTCCAGATAAAACCAAGACCGATCAGAGCAAATATTCCATAAAACAAAAATGTTCCACTACTTCCCAGTGTAGCTAATTCCCATGGGAAAACAAGCTGAACCAGGAAGCTTATTGCTGAATTGATAAACCCTACAAAAGAGATTGCCGTACCTCTTATTGCATTGGGAAATAGTTCAGAGAATAAAACCCACATTACAGGTCCGAGAGATACTGCAAATGCAGCGACAAATCCAAGTATTCCAATAAGTATCAGAGTCGGATTCATAGTTATTGAAGCCGAAATAAACTCAGATTCATACTTCTTTTCAATCTCTTCTCCCATCGTCGTCTTAACGACATTTTTAAACTCAGTATCGCTTTTATAGATTTTGTTCATTACAGGAGCAAGCTGAACCTTGTTTATTTCTACAGGTAGTTTTGAAGCTGAAGCGTCTGTCAGTTGATATTTTGCAGAATTAAAACCATATGCAAGCAGAAACATACTGATGGTAATGAAGGAGATACCGGCAATAAGAAGTGGTTTTCTTCCAAGTCTGTCTATCAAAACCATAGCCACGACAGTAAATACAACATTTGTAATACCAACCAGAATGGCCTGAATAAATGCAGCATCAGTTCCTATTCCTGATTGTTCGAAGATCATCGGTGCATAAAAGAAAACAGAATTGATCCCTGTTATTTGCTGGAGAACAGCAATGACAATACCTATTGTCAAAACAAGTTTCATTGCAGGAAGAAACAGGTTTTTAACCGGAGTCTTTTGTTTTGGGGCGGTTTCTTTTGAAACATTATCCTTTATTTCACTAATAACCTTTTCTGCATTTTCATCATCGTCAAACCTCTTCATGATCATAAGAGCCTCATCGTACCTTCCTTTCATTACAAGCCATCTTGGGCTCTGCGGAATAAAAAGCAGAAGGAAGAAGTAAATAGTTGCAGGTAAAAATTCAATTCCAAGCATCCATCTCCATATATATTCCTTTAATTTCAGCGATTCAACCCACGATGCATCTGATTTTGAAAGATGAACAATAAGGTAATTGGTAAAAAAAGCAACAGATATACCGACAACAATATTTAACTGATTAAATGACACCAATTTCCCGCGCTTATCTGAGGGTGAAATCTCAGCAATATACATTGGAGCAAGTATTAAAGAAGCGCCCACCCCAAGACCTGCAAGCATCCGTGCCGTTACTAATATAATGAATGAAGGTGCTATTGCTGCAAGAAATGCTGAAAATGCATAAAGCAGTGCTGACGCCTTCAGGACAATTGTTCTGCCAAACCTGTCGCTTAATGGCCCGGCAAATATCATTCCTGCAGTAGCTGCCAGAGAAAGTGAAGCAACTGCCCATCCCAGCTCAATTTTTGACAAATTGAATTGTGGTTCGATAAATTTTATTACTCCGGAAATAACAGAAGCGTCGAATCCCATTAAAAAACCGCCAAGAGCTACAATCAGGGCGGTAAGTACTACAGAGCTTTTTTGTTTTTTCATATTTGAAGTATTAGATTACTTTGAAAAATAGATGGCTAAATTTATGAATTACCCGGGAATAATCATATACAAAAATATCTTTAGAAAAAAAGTCGTATTATCATCGCGTATAATACATGCTTTTTATGATTACTATATCGCAGATCCTGAAGAAATATAAGATAATCAATTAGATAACGTCACCAACATTAGCATTAACCCGTTGAGATCCCTCGCTATTGCTCGGAATGAATCCGCTGGCAGGCGGGGAAATGAGGAACCGAGCATGCATGCGTGCGAGCTCACTGACTTCGTCGGACGTAGCCGACTATGTCGGTCACGAATGATAGACGGTGAAAAAAAATTACGCTGCAAATACAATATGCACATACCATATCTGAAAAAAAACCGTTTTTATTGAAGAACATTTCATAACAAAAAACTGATTAAACATGCTGTTAAATCAGGTGTTCTTTGTAAAAGTCTGGTACATTTTTTGAGGGTTTTTAATGAATTTAGGAAAAGTCAAATTAATACTTAAAGTTATGAAAAGGAACATTTTGGTAATTGGTATGGTATTTGGGCTGCTTGGCTGGAGTTGTTCCAAGGTTGATAATCAAACACAAACACTATCTCAGGGACTTAAACAGTCAATTGAACAAAATACTGCTGCTATTAATACAGCAATCGGTAAAATTTCAGAAACTAAAGGCTATCAGATTCTGTTCTTAAGTGCTGATCCAACAGCAAAAGATTTAGCTGCTGGGACTACTTTTAAAGACAGTATCACGCTTGGTCTCATCGCAGGAATTTATGACTATCAACCCGATACGATTATTCTGCACCATAACATCGCTTATCCTTTCAGGCTATTTAAAAAGACAGGAACTAGTGATCAGATGATAGTCAATTTACCTCAGAAGCTGATCTTTAGTCCAAGATATCTCCACAGTTTTGTTAAGTCTGATTCGGTTCTGAAAAATGATTTTACAATTTCTGCTTCAAAGTATCATCTTTATTATAATTCCTGGAACAATCTTGATTACAAACTCACTGCAGATCTTACGCTTAGTTCGATGGATTTAGGAAGTTTTGATATTTCAGAATCTTCAAACTCTTATAATGACCAGTCAAATTCTTCTCAATATACTTTCACCGGCGGATACACTATATCTACCGCATGGCAGACAGGTGATACATCCAAATTGTCATTTGCGCTTCTTCAAAATAATAATCCGCTTTTGAAAGAGACAACCCTTTATATGGGGACTGGCTTTCATAAACGGGAAAAACAATATGATTTAACTATAGGGAATGTTGAAATTAAGAGAGGATTTGGAATTGATTCTATCCAGGTGTATCAGAATGGAGTGCTTCAGAAAACGGCCGGAGCAAAAATCACCGACAGTGCTGACGCTACAGGAACAATATGTAATAAAAGGGATATCCTGCTTACTTTTGATGATGGGACAACGTCTAAACTAAGTACATTGATTAGTCCTGCACTTACACAGTTAAAAACGCTTGTGACTTCTCTTCACGACATGTATTTTGCAGAGAATATTGTGGATTATATAGCAATAAACATCTATTTTAATTCAAGGTAGATCTAAATCTTATTAACCGCAAAGTGCGCTAACCTGCCCTTTGTGATCTTTGCGGTTAATCAACTTTTAGCTTGATCACAACTTTTCGTACAGGCGAATTCACCCCGTCTTTCAATCCCGGACGATGAACATCGACTGGGAAGAAAATAAAAAATTTATCAGGGGTAGCTTTTAAACTTACTAACTTGTTAACCGTCACAAATTCTATATCCTTTGTAGCATCATATGGCATAAGAACTTCTTTAACTGATGTCAACTGAGCAATGTTCATCACCTCTTTCCCACTAATCACATACTGGATATCAATGTATTTCCTGTGAACTTCAAATTTTGTTGTCTCTTCATTTTTGCTGATATACTCACTCACTGTTGCAAAAAGGTTATCACCATCAATGTCGTAGCGTTTCACCTCTAATTTTGTTAAATCAGTATTTTTAAAAAAATTAAATGCTTTTCCCCATCTCTCTTTGTTTTTAAAATAAGAAACAGCAAATTCTCTTTTGTTTATCGAGGCATCGGGAGTTACGCTCCATCCTCCTGACCATTCATTTTTTGCAAACCATGCATCAATTTTTTTATTGCTCCAGGTTGAGGGATCTGAAGTGCTTTTGCTTCCCATCAAGCCAAAGAAACTTATCAGTGCCATAATAATTACAATTAATTTTCTCATAACGAAGGAATTTTCTCCGGCATCAAAATTAACAAAAAAGCAAGAGTAATCAAGCACAGGGAACTAACCTCTGCTTATCGGACACAAGCCGTCGAATCAAATAAACTCACTCAGAGCTTTAAAAAGACTCTTTTTATCAAAAGGCTTTGAGATGAAACCTGAGCACCCGCATTCAATTGCTTTCTCCCTGTCATCGGCATATGCTGTCTGTGCAATTATCGGAATTTCAGTATTTTTTTCGCGTATGAGTTTTACAGCAGTGTAGCCATCCATAACAGGCATTTTTATATCCATCAAAATCAGATCTATATTTCCTGTTGAGAGACATTTTTCAACAGCCTCTTTTCCATTATAAGCGTGCAATACTTCCGCATTGGACCCAGAAAGAAAGTACCTGATCAGTTTAAAGTTGCTTTCAACGTCTTCGGCAACCAGTATTACTTTCTTCACCGGGAACACAAAACCGTCCGGAGCTTCCTTCTCAGAAACCGGTATGGTTATTGAAACTTGCTTTTCATACGGAATTGTAAAGAAGAATGATGTTCCTTTTCCAGGTTCTGATGTAAGCCACATCTTTCCTCCTAAATGTTCAACATAAGCTTTTGAAATTGCCAGCCCAAGTCCTGTTCCTTCATAAAGCCTTTCCATAGCGTTTTGTACCTGGTAAAACCGATCAAAGATTCTTGCATGGTGTTCCGGTGAAATTCCAATGCCCGAATCCGAAACACAGAATTCCAAAAAATTCTCCTTCAGCTTGTACCAAATCTTAATCTGTCCTTTATCTGTGAACTTCAATGCATTACCTACCAGGTTTGAAAGGATCTGAGTTAATTTGGTATTATCAGTTAAAATTAACGCATCGGAATCGGATAAACCGGTCTCGCAGATCAGATTAATTTTCTTTTCAGCAGCTTTAGGGATAAACTGATTACATAATGATTTAAGTATTGAATTAACACTTACTTCATTTTTAAAAGTTTTGATAAGATTTGCTTCGATATTTGAAATATCTACAATATCGGTAATAATCGAAAGCAGATGGTTACTGCTTTGCATAATTACTTCAATGTATGATTTACGGGTCTGTTCATCCGCTTCAGGTTCTCCGAGAAGTGCTGAAAACCCTACTATTGCATTCATCGGGGTTCTTATTTCATGTGAAATATTATGCAGAAATGCCGTTTTAAGTTTGTCACTTTCTTCAGCCTTTTCTTTTGCCCTGATCAATTCTTCTACAATCTCTTTCCTTTCAGTAATATCATGGCCTATACCCACCAGACCGGTAATATTTCCATCTTTATCATGCAACGGAATCTTTGTTGTCAGTAGCCAACGTTTTACTCCTTTTCCACTAATAAATTCTTCTTCAAGGTCAAATACGGGCTTACCTGTTTTTATAATTTTCTTGTCGTCATTGTAACCACGTTCTCCTATCTTACCGGGGAACAATTCAATGTCAGTCTTCCCAAGAACCTCAGATTCTGTCGTTAATCCAATATTCTCTACATCTGCTTTATTGGCAATGACTTTCCTGCATTCTTTATCCTGGACATAAATCGGATCAGGAAGGTTATCTATTAATGTACGCAGCATTCTGCGTTCCTGATCGATTGCTTCCTGAGCTTTCTTACGTTCTGATATATCGCGCATGCTCCCGACTATCTTTTCAGGCCGCCCTTGAATATCGTAAATGATCTTTGAAGTAAGAGAACACGGGATTAAGGACCCATCTCGATTCTTCAGGGTGATTTCATAATCATTTAAATAACCCCGGCCTGCTAATTCTGACAGAAGTTTTTGCCGCTCTTCAGGATCAGCATAAAATTCGGACATAGATTTACCGATCAGGTCTTCTCTGCCATATTGTTGGTTAGATAGGAAACTGATTGATGGACTGATATTAATGATCGTTCCGTTGATAGATGTTTCATAATAGAGGTCCTGAACATTGTCAAAAATAATGCGATACATTTCTTCGCTTTCATGCAACGCTTTTTCGGTGTTTTTACGGTCGGTAATATCCTGAATTACACCGACTACCATTACTTGTTCATCATATTGTTCCAGTACAAGTTCAGCTTTTGAATATACTGTTCTTACAGTTCCGTCATTTTCACGCTTTATCTTAAACTCTATATTATATGGTTCATTGTATTTTAACAAACGGTCCAGAGCCTCATCAAGCATGGCCCGATATTCTGGAAGCGGAATACTTTTTACAATTTCGGAAGAAATTTCATGAATTTCCGGGTCTAAACCATAAATGCTTAATGCCTCGTCAGAACCCCAGATTAATCTGGATGAAAGATCCAGTTCCCAGTTTCCAACATGGGCAAGGGATTGTGCTTTTTGCAGTCTCAATTCGCTCTTTTGCAATTCCTTCTCAGCAGCTATTTTCTCTCTTGCTAATCTTGATTTTTTAATTGAATTGACAATTGCCGGTCCAAGTCGGGAAAGATTATCTTTTAATATATAATCATCAGCTCCGGCTTTCATGCACTCAACGGCAACTTCTTCATTTACTGACCCTGTTACCAGGATGAATGGAATTAATGGAGTCTGCTCATTACGAAGTTTAAGCGCCGTCATTCCGTCAAACCGTGGAAGAGAATAATCGGAAATAATTAAATCCGGCTCAAAATCTTTCAGGCACTTAAGATACTCCTCTGTGTTATCAACAATTAATTTTGAAAACAAGATATTGTTCTTTTCAATTTCGCGCCAGATCAATTCTGCGTCGGTTTTAACATCTTCCACAAATAATATCTTCAACTTACCAGCCATATAATGTATATTTTATTTATTATTAATAGGCATCACTAGCAAATTGTTACCTTGTATTTCATTGTATTTCAATTCTCCAATCCTTTCAACTCCTTCAACTTTCATCCACCGAAGCTTTAGCGAAGGTGGACTATTTCAGGGGCTCATTAACCAGCAGCCAATATAACCCAAGACTGCTCATTGAACTGAGGAACTGATCGAAGTTAACAGGTTTTATCACATAACTGTTTACACCCAGTTCATATGCCTCTTTCATATCCGGTTCTTCCCGTGAAGATGTAACCGCTACAACGGGTATGTGAACAGTTCGTTTGTCTCCTTTAACGATCTTAAGCACCTCCAGCCCGCTGACTTTAGGTAGTTTTAGATCGAGTAGCACAACTTTCGGAGGATTTGCAAAACTTCTTGATTCGTATTTCCCCCTGCAGAAGAAAAAATCAAGAGCTTCAGCTCCATCCTTAGCTACGATGACATGATTTGCCAGGTTGTTCTTCTTCAGCGCCCGCAGTGTAAGCTCAGCATCACGCGGGTTGTCTTCCACGATTAAAATTTCAACTGCATTAAAATCTTCCATTATATTTTACTTTTTATATAATATTACTACTTAATCAATTTATGTTGCTGGTTGCTGGGTACTTGGTCTGGGTGTTTTGTGCCAATCTACCAAAACGAGATCCCAGAACCCAGGACCTAGGACCCAGTACCAATTACGGGTAAACTGAAATAGAACGTCGCTCCTTTTCCGACCTCACCTTCTGCCCACGCTTTCCCGCCATGTTTTGAAATAATTCTCCGTACAATGGCCAGGCCCACTCCGTTTCCTTCGAATTCACTTATGCTATGCAGCCGCTGAAAAACTCCAAATAACTTATTTGAATACTGCATGTCGAAACCTACCCCATTATCCTTTACAAAATATGTAATCATCTCTCCTTCCTTCCTTGATCCTATTGATATTTCAGGAGTTTTTTGCTTCGAGGAATACTTTAATGCATTTGATATCAGATTATTCCAAACCTGTTTGATTAAACTTTGATCACCATAAGCCCTGTGAAGTTTTCCGATTTTCAAATTGGTTCTCGCTTTTTCCATTTCATTTGAGATATCTGTAAATACGGAAGCTGCAAGGAAGTTCATATTTATCGCTCCCGCATTCAGGCTGCTTCTTCCTACCCTTGAGAAGCTGAGCAGATCATCTATAAGCCCGCCCATTTGTATGGCGCTCGATGAAATTATATTGCAAACCCTTTTACCTTCATCGTCAAGCTTATCTTCATAATCTTCAAGAAGTATCTTTGAATATCCGTGAATTGCCCGCAGCGGAGCTCTAAGGTCGTGGGAGACAGAATAGCTGAAAGCTTCAAGCTCTTTATTGACAGCTTCGAGTTGCGCAGTACGCTGAGTTACACGTTGTTCAAGCTCTTCGTTTAGCTTTCTTATCTCTGATTCTGCAATTTTCCGCTCAGTGATATCTTTGACTGCACCAATAATGGCAATGATCCGGCTATTTTCATCGGTTTCCGGTCGGGCAAAAACATGTATCCATCGCTCTGTACCAAATTTTGTGATGCTTCGACACTCAATCTCACCCGATTCAGCAGTTGTAAGTATCTGTTCAATAAATTTGAAGAAATATCCTGTATCTTCAGGGTGTATGATTTTTTTCCAAAGATCAGCTGTCGCATCATCGCTGATTGTTCTTCCGGTTACCTGGTCAAGGTTTTCTGAAGTCCAGCGAAGGGTAAGATTGTGCTGGGAATCGACGTCAACGATAAAAACATAATCCGTGGTCATCCCGGCGATGACTTTATTGTGATGCTCGCTATTTTTAAGAGCCTCTTCCGCCATCTTGCGCTCGGTAATGTCATTTACCGAAGTAATAAAATACAGGGGTTTGTTGTCAGCATCCCGGCGCAGAGATGTACTTACATCAGCCCAGACCATTGAACCATTCTTATGGAAATATCTCTTGATGAAACGCACTGAATCTTTTTCTCCTGCAATTAGTAAACTTAGAGCCTTATTAGTCGGTTCAATATCATCAGGATGAGAAATGTTCTGCCATTTAGTTTTGGTTAATTCTTCAGAAGTGTACCCCAACATTTCACAAAAAGCCTTATTAACATTGATTTCACCGGTCGGAAGTGTTATTGACTTCCCGATCACCGAATTGTCGAATACATATTTAAATTTGTTTTCGCTTTCACGTAAATCTTCTTCTATCCGTTTTCGCCCGGTTATGTCCCAGAAGATGCCGAGCAGACCCACTATCTCTCCCTTATCGTCCCGTACCGGCGTCTTGATTGTATTAACCCAGGTTTCTTTCCCGTCTACCACATATTTTTCTTCAAGCTCCTCAGTCTTCCCGGTTGTGATGATCCTCACATCAGCAGCATGATATTTATCGGCAAGCTCATTAGAGAATAAGTCTCGATCCAGTTTCCCGACAATTTCTTCCGGGCTGATGCCTATATCACGGGCGAAATTCTCGTTGATCGACATAAATCTATAATCTCTGTCCTTCATGAAGATTTTTTGCGGGATGTTCTCAATAAGCGTTTTATATCTGGCCTCGCGCTCTTGCAGTGTTTTCTCCGCCAGCTTGCGTTCAGTGATATCAATATGCTGTATTACTGCATTTGTGACTTTACCTTTATAATCTTTTATCGGGAATATTGTTGTATCAATTATGGCTTCCGCTTCACTTTCCAATGAAAACCCTTCCAGTTTTGAAGTGTTATATCTGATTTCAAAACGAACCGTTTCACCGTTATCGAAAACTCTACGTACATCCGACAGCAGACCCTGCTCCTGGACAATATTGTCTTCGATTACATTATATTTTCCGATAACATCCTGCTCTGTTATCTTTAGTAAGCTGCAGCATGCTTTGTTGATGCGTATGAGTATGCCCTTATCGTCGGAAATCCACATTGGAACCGGGCTTTGATCGATGATATTGTTCAGAAATGCTTCGGAATTCCGCAGCGTCTCCTCCGCATGCTTGCGCTCGGTAATGTCCATCAATGTTCCTATAAAACGAATCGGTTGACCGGAATCGTTATAAAAAATCTTCCCTTTGCCATTACAGTGTTTCAACAGTCCATCGTTGGTAACCAGCCTGAGATCGACATCTAACGGTTCACCTGTTTGAATAGAATGTTCGAATGATTTGCTGTATCTTTCGACATCATCAGGATGAATAAACTTGCCGTTTGCTTCGAAGCTCGGAACGAAATTCTGCGGCGTTACGCCGAAAATTCGATAGGTCTCATCCGACCAAGAGACTTGGTTGGTTTTCAAATTCCACTCCCAACTTCCGAGCATGGCAATATGTTGGGCTGCATTCATTTTTTCAAAGAGTTCCGATTTGACTCGCTCGCTTTCTTTCAGCGCTTCTTCCGCCAATTTGCGATCGGTGATGTTATTTTCGTATGATGCTTCTAATAAATCATACTCCTGTTGCAGTTTCTGCAACTCTTTAATGAGTTCGTCTTTAGTTTTATCCCGGCCATTCATCTTGTTTTTAACTTTCTTTATGCTATTATGTGATTCCAACAAAATTCCAAATTATTTTAATGCAAATATTCGAACAATTGTGCTTTCTAAAAGGCAATAAAGCAATTTAATAATTTTTTTTTGATTTTACCTTGGAAAATATTTCACTTTACTTCCATTCTCCCATTCTGCAGCGTTACACCGTCGCACCATTTTTATAAATATGTCGATCACCTTATGTTGCATTTCAACTAATAATGGTTTAATTTTACAGGAAGCAGCAAATAATAAAAATATTTACTATGAAAAAATCAAATCTGATAATTAGTGTTATAGCAACACTTATTATCTTCAGTTCGATGGACTCCTTTTCACAGGACTGGCCTCAATGGCGTGGAGTAAACCGCGACAGCAAAGTAACAGGATTTAAAGCCCCAGCAACCTGGCCTGCTGAACTTAAACAGGAATGGAAAGTTACAGTAGGTTTTGGCGATGCTTCACCGGTACTTGCAGGAAATAAAATCTATTTGAATACCCGGCAGGCTGATAAGGAGGTTATACTTTGTCTGGATGCAGCAACAGGGAAAGAGCTATGGAAAAATAATTATGCTGCCATGGCTGTCACAGGGCCATCAGCTTCACAACATCCTGGTCCTCGAGGTACTCCTGCAGTTTCAAACGGAAAGATAGTGACATTCGGAGCATCAGGTATTCTTTCCTGCCTCGATGCATCAACCGGGAAACTTCTATGGAGAAAAGAAAATCCTGCAAATGCTTTTCCGGTTTTCTTTACCGGAACATCTCCCCTTATCACTGACGGAATGTGTATTTTGCATATCGGGAAAAATGATGATGGCCAGGTGATTGCTTATGACCTGAATTCAGGCGCTGAAAAATGGAAATGGTCAGGTGAGGGGCCTTCGTACTCATCTCCATCGGTTATGACACTTGAAGGGAAGAAACTTCTGATAGTGATCACAGAAAAAAACATTATGGCACTCAGTTTAGCTGACGGAAAACTGCTCTGGCAGATTCCGACTCCCGTACAACAGAGGTATTATAACTGCGTCAGTCCATATATTGACGGACAAACAATTTATTTAACAGGTCAGGGTACCGGAATGAAAGCAATTAAAGTGGAGAAGTCAGGTAATGAATATGTTGCAAAAGAACTCTGGAACAATACATCTGTAGGCGCAAAATGGAATACACCAATTCTAAAAGATGGATTTCTTTATGGCTTTACAGATCAGAAAAGAATTTACTGCCTGAATGCAGCCACCGGACAAACTGCCTGGATTGATAATGCTGTCAACAGCGACTTTTCAACAATAGTGGATTGCGGTTCAGTCATTATCGGTTTAACAAGCACGGATAATCTGATAGTTCTGAAACCAGACGGAAAAGAGTACTCAGAATTGGCCAAATATAAAGTCTCTGATACAGCAATATATACTTACCCTGTTATCACAGGGAATAACATTTATATTAAGGATGCTGAGACACTGATGATGTATAGTTTCTAGAACATCTCTCTAAATCCCGTCACCCGCTCTCCTGGAATCGGGGGACGGGAGCGGGTGAAGCTATTATCTCTCTCCCCTCATAAATTGACCCTTCGAGTTGGTCAGCAGGTTCTTGGTAAGATAAGATACTCCCGAGCCTATTGCTGCGATTACAACTGGTTTTATTGTTATCCAGTTAATAGTACCACCGTTTGCAATAAGCTGATAGAATCCTGTCAGGAAGGTGCAAAACATTACAACTATCAATCCTTTAATAAAATCACGCCCATTAAGTCTCAGGAATTTAGATCTCATAGCTTTACTTTTTTTTAAGGCATAAATTAATACCAAATTTACCAGACCTTCTCCATGAGAAGTATATTCCTCAGATCATTCGGAGTTATATTTTCCCTGATCTCCCCGGTATCAACAACTGAAATAAATCCTGACTCTTCGGAGATAACCACTATAAGTGCGTCGGAGTGTTCCGACATCCCGATTGCAGCCCGGTGGCGCATCCCGTAGCGGGGAGGTAATGTGACCTGATCAGTTGTTGGTAATGGACATCTGGCAGCAAGGATCAATCCACCCTCAATCAATACAGCCCCGTCATGTAAAGGAGTATTCTTAAAAAATATTGTTTCAAGTAATTCTGCACTGATCTGAGCTTTAAGTATCTCGCCTCCTTCAGAAAAAAGATCAAGACTGCTTTTTCTGCCAATCACCATCAGAGCCCCTGTTTTCTTTGAGGCCAGTCTTTCACACGCTTTGACTATCTCCTCAGCCTCTCTGGGGCTTCCGGGCTCATTTGTAACCACGGAGAATAACCTGCTGAATGAAAACCTGCTTCTTGTGATATACTTGTTTCCGATAACAAGTAAAAACCTCCTGACCTCTTGTTGAAAAACGATAATAAGAGCTATGACACCAACCCCGATAACCTGACCGAGTAATGCACTTATGAGTTCCATATTAAGAGCTTTTACAACAAGCCAGAACAGGTAGATAAAAAATATTCCCAGGAATATACTTAAAGCTGCCGTACCCCTGATAAGTCGGTATAACTGGAATAGTACTAATGCAACTAGAACTATATCAATAATATCAAGTATGGTTATATGAAATGGCATAATGATCTGTTACTGGTTACTGGTTCTTGTTTGTTTCTCGTTTCTACTATACCACCTACTACTTGCTTTTGTCTTTTGACTTTTGACTTTTATCTTAATTTGCTAATTAATCGTACTGTCTGTACCGCCTCCTTAACATCATGAACACGCAGAATATCAGCGCCATTAAAAAGTGCTATTGCATTCAATGCAGTTGTTCCGTTAAGAGCCTCATCAGCAGAAATATTAAGCGTCTTCCAGATCATCGATTTTCGCGAGATACCAACAAGAACCGGCAACCCGGTTATTGATAAGTCGCCGAGTCGCCTGAGCAGTTCAAAATTATGATCAATGGTCTTGCCAAATCCGAATCCCGGATCAATTATAATATCCTTCAATCCTGCAGACTTTAATTTGAAGATCCTTTCGCCGAACCATTTCAAAATATCAGCCACAACATCTTCATAAACTGGTTTGTTCTGCATAGTGCGCGGATCCCCCTTCATGTGCATCATTATATATGGCACATTCAGCTTCTCAACAATTGAAAACATTTTGCTGTCAGCATCGCCTCCTGAGATATCATTTATCATATGAGCTCCGCATTCAACGACCGCCTCCCTGGCAATATCCGCCCGGAAAGTATCGACCGAAATTATTGCCTCCGGGAGTTCCCTGCTTATTAGTTTTACAGCTTTTAAAACACGGTCTCCCTCCTTTTCAATGGAGATATCTTCTGCCCCAGGACGTGATGAGTATCCTCCAACATCAAGTATATCTGCCCCATCCTCCAACATTCTGGTTGCTGTACTAAGTATCTCTTCATCTGTACTGTAACGGCTCCCCTTATAAAAAGAGTCGGGTGTAATATTTAATATTCCCATAACTTTGGGAATCTCAAGGTTAAGCAACTGTCCCCCTGTGTTAATATATCGTGGTTTTTCCGGAAACATGTTTTTTATAATAGACGAAATTAGCGAAATTATTATTTAATCCCTCCATACATTTCCATCTTTGCCCGGTGCTTATTACATTTGTACTGAATGAAATCAATTTATGACGAAGCTTTTTGTAATAGAAGGGGTTGATGGAGCCGGCAAATCAACGCAAATTAAGTTATTAAGAGAATTTTTTTCAGAGAAAGGCTATGACTGTGAATATATGCACTTTCCTAGAACTGAAACTCCATACTTCGGTGAGCTTATAGCTAGGTTTTTAAGAGGGGAATTTGGCTCACTGAATGACGTAGATCCATACCTTGTGGCAATGCTTTATGCGGGTGACAGAAAAGATGCTTCAATCTTAATAAGCAACTGGTTATCAGAAGATAAGATTGTGCTGCTCGACAGGTATACGTATTCTAATATAGCTTATCAGTGTGCCAAGTTACAGGGTGTATCAAGCCAGGATAAACTCATGCACTGGATATTGTCTCTCGAGTTTAACCATTTTGCAATACCGAAGCCTGATCTTAATATTTTTCTCGATGTACCTTTTACTTTTGCAGAAAAAAATTTAAATAAAACAAGAACCGGTAATGACCGGAATTATCTTAACGGAACCAGGGATATCCACGAAGAGAGTATGGTATTTCAGAAAAAGGTCAGGGATATTTACCTGAGAGTTTCAGAATCGGATGACCATCTTGCAGTTATTGAGTGCAGTAACAGCATTGGTACGATGCTTACACCTTCTGAAATATTTGACCTTATTATAAAAGTTTTTAATGAAAGAAGACTCATCTGAAATGAAGATATTAAGGATTGCAAGCAGAATAATTATTGGCCTCGTTTTTATCTTCTCCGGAGTAGTAAAAGCAATTGACCCTCTCGGCTCCGCATACAAATTTCATGATTATTTTCAGGCATTTAATCTTGGGTTTCTTAACACCCTTAGTCTCGCGCTCGCAATATTTATGTGTACGGCTGAATTCATTTCAGGCTTCTCTGTTCTTACAGGCTTAAGGCAGAAAACCGGGATCTTGGGTGTTTTGATCCTCCTGATAATCTTTACCCCTCTCACCCTCATTCTTGCACTTACAAACCCGGTTTCAGACTGCGGATGTTTCGGTGACGCCATCCATCTTACCAACTGGCAGACATTCGGAAAGAACATTGTATTAGTTTTCTTATTGATAGTCATTTACACAGGTAGAAATAAAATTGAATTGCTCTTTAGTAAAACTACCGAATGGATTGTAATATCCATAGTCATAGTTCTATTCATTATTTTTTCACTCGCAAACCTAAGGTATCTCTCCATTATAGATTTTCTTCCCTATAAAACAGGTGTAAAAATTGCTGATAAGATGGTAGTCCCGGAGGGTGTTCCGGTAGATCAGTACCAGACAACTTTTGTATATGAAAAAAACGGGGTCAAAAAGGATTTCAATCTTAATAACTATCCGGCTAATGATTCAACCTGGAAGTTTGTTGATCAGAAATCAGTTCTTGTAAAAAGAGGATATAAACCTCCTATACACGATTTCATAATTACATCCTTGAGTGGAGAGGATCTTACTCAACAAATTCTATCCTTTCAGGGTTATACAGTTTTAATGATTTCAAAAAAACTTACTGAAGCAGGAAAGAGCCGGTTATCCGATGGATTTAAACTTGGCAATTATTGCAAGTCGAACGGCATCAACTTTTATATTCTGACCTCTTCAGGAACGGAGGAAGTAAAAAGTTATGAGAATGGGTTAACATTCTGTTCCGCTGATGAGACAACATTAAAAACCATGGTACGGGCAAACCCGGGGTACATTTTGCTTAAAGATGGAACAATTCTTGGGAAATGGTCGTGGGCAAATGTTCCGGGACAGGAATGGTTTGGAAAACTTTTAGATGTAAATAAATAATTTAAGACTCAACTTTAGGCACTCCAAACTTTAAATTACTTTAAGTACTCATTTTTTTGTACATTTAAATATTATTACAATTTAAAACTTTGATTTATATGAGAAAGAAGATTGTTGCCGGTAACTGGAAAATGAATATGGATCTGGCAGAAGGCCTGAAGTTTGCGGGGTCAATTGAGAAGTCTTTTAAGGAGACCCCTTCGGAAAAGGCGTTGGTTATTTTATGCACGCCGTTTATACATCTGGCTGGTGTGGCTGAAATTCTTAAACACGGGAAGGTGGCTCTTGGCGCTCAAAACTGTGCAGATGAAGCATCCGGAGCGTATACAGGTGAAGTTTCAGCCTGGATGATAAAAAGTACCGGTGCTCAATATGTTATAATCGGACATTCTGAAAGGAGAACCTATTATCACGAGGATGATAAACTTCTGAATAAAAAAATATTGCTTGCTATTAACAGCGGATTGAAGGTTATATTCTGCATAGGTGAAGTATTAAAAGAAAGGGAAGCAGGCCAACATTTTCTTATTGTCAGAAGACAATTGGAGGAAGGATTATTCAGTCTTACCGGGGAACAGATGGATATGATTGTTATCGCCTATGAACCTGTATGGGCAATCGGGACAGGATTGACCGCATCACCCGACCAGGCCCAGGAGATGCATAAGTACATCCGTGACCTTGTTAAAGAAAAATATGGCAATGATTGCGCTAAGAAACTACCGATTCTATATGGTGGTAGCTGCAAACCATCAAATGCAGCTGAAATCTTCTCTAAACCTGATGTGGATGGTGGTTTGATAGGAGGCGCTTCTCTTAAAAAAGAAGATTTTACTGCAATAGTTGAAGCAATTAAGTGATTAATAATAAATAATTTGCATCATTTTTTGGCCCCCCATCTGTATTGTTATTAGACCCCCTTTAGGGGGGGCAAAAAAGATTGATTAAAGATTTTTCTCATGTTAAAAAAGCTGATAATTCTGATTCAGTTAATCCTGTTGGTATCTACTGGTATATTGCATTCCCAGACCAAATCGGCATTTTCAGGAGATCGTTCAAAGTTCAGAACGGAACTAACAGCTTTTATGGGACCAAATCTTAATACTGATCAAGTTGCTAACCTTAATACATTTCTTTCCAGATGGGACAGTACTGCTTTCAGCACTAAAATTATGGATAAGATAATAAATATTTCGAGCCAGCTCTCATCAAGACAAATGAGACCTGTTCCCCACTTCAATGATTTTCTTGTAACCCTGAATTATTTCATCGAGTATAAACGCGACGTTGTTTTTTTCACAAACTGGCTTAAGGGGTTAAGTAATATAGCATCCAATCAGACGTTTACAAATGACAATATCGACAAATATTTTAAGAATAGCAGCCTGATGGTCAAAGAGAATGTGCTATCCGAATCGGGAAGTGTTAAATGGAAAGTAAAGAATAATACTCTTAAATTTCTGTACGATACTGCTATTTATGTTACTGTTTCAGATGCTACATTAACTTGCTATACGCAAAAAGACAGTACTGAACTGTACAATGTCACCGGAAACTACTATCCGGAACTTCAGCAATTCAGAGGTACAAAAGGTGTCGTTACCTGGGAAAAAGCCGGATATTCCCGGAAAGATGTTTTTGCTGAACTCACTAATTATTCAATTAATATGGTAAAAAGCAGTTTCACTGTTGATTCTGCGAGACTCACACATAATACCTATTTTAAAGAACCGGTCTTAGGATTACTTGCCGACCAGGCAATCAGCTTTACCAACAGGGACAAGGCTAACTATCCTCGTTTTGAGACTTATGCAAAAGAATTTAAGATTAAAAACATATATAAAGGAGTTAATTATGAAGGCGGACTCACATTTGAAGGAGCGAATGTAAAGGGAAGCGGCAAAAATGCGGCCCCGGCGAAAATCACTCTTTTCAGAAATGATACTCTTTATCTCAGAATCCGTTCAAAAGAGTTTCTTTTCTCTAAAACCGGGTTAAGCAGCCAGGAAACTGCCATGTCGCTTTATCTTGATAAAGATTCAATTTACCATTCAAACCTTGGTTTTTCGTACTTTACTGAAACCCGACAGGTAAATCTCTTCCGTACAAGTAATCCTGTCTCTAAGAGTCCCTATTTCGATTCCTTTCACAGCCTCGACATGTATTTTGAATATTTGTCGTGGAATATGAACGAATCGAAAATTATTCTTTCGCATGCAAGAGGCGCTTCTCTGGGACAGGCACAATTTGAATCAACCTCCTTCTTCAATTCAGACTATTTTTTGCAACTGATGGGGCTCGATAATTACCATCCCCTCAACCGTCTTATAAAATTTTCGGAATGGTTTTATTCCGAGACCTTTCCGGTAGAAGAATTTGCCCGATGGCTTGATAAGCCCGTAGAAGCAGTTACAGGATTATGCATTGATATGGCCAACAAGGGTTTTATCTACTATGACCGGACAAATAACGAGATCACAATAAAGAAAAAAACAAAGGACTTCCTCGATTCATATGCAAAAAAGAAGGACTATGATATCATCAATATTGTCAGCGAAACAAAAGCTCCTGCGGATAATGCCATTCTTGACCTGAAAAAATACGGACTGACAGTATATGGAGTATCCGGTGTTCTTCTGAGTGATTCCCAGAAGATTGTAATTTATCCTTATAATAAAGAACTGACTATCGGGAAAAACAGAGATATAAGCTTTGATGGCGTCGTTGAAGCAGGTTTATTTACAGTATTCGGGCATAAATTCTCGTTCAGCTATGATACATTTAAGATCAGACTTCAAAAAATAGATTCCATTAAAATTTCCGTAGAGACCGAGAAGAAGGATAAGATGGGTAATCCAATTGTTAAAAATGTAGACAACCTCATACAGCTGGGAACTGCAGAACTTTACATCGATAATCCAAATAACAAATCCGGATTAAAAAGCCTAAAACAGTATCCTATCATAAATGCTACAACTTACTCATATATTTTCTATGATAAGATACCCGGTCTTGAAGGAGTCTACAAACAGAAGGATTTCTATTTCAGAGTTGATCCTTTCACCTATGAAAACATAGATCATTATTCAAACCAGGATATGAACCTTTCGGGAGAATTTGTGGCAGGTAATATTCTCAAACCGATGAAACAATATCTTGTTATACAGGAAAATAACTCATTGGGTTTTAATATGACCATTCCTCCTGAAGGAATTGAGGTCTATGGTAGCAGGGGTAAATTATACAATTCTCTGAGTATGAGTAACAAAGGACTTACGGGGAGTGGGTCTATGAAGCATCTGACCTCAACAACAATCTCTGATGAATTCAAATTTTTCCCCGATTCAATGATCACTCACGCCTCCACTTTCAGTACTGAAAAAGACTCATCCGGATTATTCCCTATTCTTACCAGCCAGGATGTTGCAATTAAATGGCTTACTAAAAAAGATGAATGGATTGCAATCAATGCAATCGGGAAAACATTTAATATGTTTGAAAATGGAACAACACTTGAGGGCAGTTTAAGTCTGTCGCCTGCAAAACTGAATGGGACTGGAATAGTTAATTTAACCGACTCGAGGATCACTTCTAATTTATTCGGTTTTGCTTCGAATTCAATAAAAGCCGATACAGCTGATTATACACTGAAATCGCTTTCCACAAACGGATACTCATTTATTGCTGAAAATGCCAACACCGAGATCAATTTTGGCCTCAGGATGGCACATTTCAGATTGAATACTGATTCGTCAGTGGTAAAATTCCCTGAGATTCAGTATATCTGTACAATGACAGATTTTACATACAATATGGAAAACCGTGTGCTCAGTATGGAACAAAAGGGAAAGTCGAACACTCCTCTTTTAACAACTGAAAAGCTCCTTAAGCTTGACTTCGCCAAACTTGATAAACCAACCTTTTTTGCAACAAACAATATTTCCGATACAGTCGCTTTTTCATCATGGAAAGGTAGCTATCACCTTGACCAGGAATATATTGAAGCAGAAAACATAAATTATATTCATATTGCTGATGCACTTATTCAACCTGAAAACGGGAAAATAATAATTAACAGAAGAGCCAAAATAGAGCAGATGCAAAACGCCATCATTGCTCTGAACCACAGGCATATATTGCATTCAGGAAAGATAGACATTGAAACGACAAAACGATATACTGGTAGTGCCGTATACGATTATGCTGATGAGAATAAAGGGATCCAACATATTAATTTTCCGGAATTGGAGGTCGATACGGCGACGACCAACGCGAGAGGCTATATACCTGCATCTCAAAAATTCCAGCTAAGTCCTGCATTCTCCTTTACTGGTGATGTTGCACTCTCAGCCAGGGCGGATAATCTTACCTTTACAGGAGCTGCCGGAGTTTTGCATAACTGCAAGACACTAGATAGTTATTCAATTAAATTCAAATCCCAGATCGATCCAAAAAATGTTATGATTCCTGTCAGTGATAAGCCAAGAGACATAAATGATAATCTTGTTTTTTCAGGCTCTTTCATAAATACTGATTCTATTCATATATACCCGGCTTTCCTTTCGGCACAAAAATCCTGGACCGATATTGCTCTGGTGAATTCCAATGGTTGGCTTTACTACGAAAAATCTAAAGGAAGATACTTAATCGCTTCCCGCGAAAAGCTGATTGATCTGACTCTTCCCGGAAATATGATTGCATTTGACAAGAACTTTTGTGTATTGTCGGGGGAGGGAAATATTAATTTCGGTGCAAAACTTGACCTGGTTAAATTGACCGGTGCAGGCAAAGTAATTCATGCTATAGATTCCGGGAAAGTTAATATTGATGCCATCCTTGCCCTGGACTTTCATTTTTCATCTGAAGCACTCAAGGTTATGGCAGATGAGTTTAGATTTATGCCTTCTCTTAAACCTGTTAATCTGAATACAGATCTGAACAACAAGGGCATGAAGGATCTTTTGGGAGTAAATGTCGCATCACAATTAAAGGAGGAGATGGATCTGTTTGGAACATCAAAGAATCTGCCAAAAGAATTTACTTACGAACTTCTGCTCAACGATGTAAAACTATTCTGGAATGAATCTACAGCATCTTTCCGGTCGAGTGGCAAAATCGGCATCGGTTTTATAGGACCACAACCTATAAATGTTTATGTCGACGGCTATATCGAGATCCAGCGAAGAAGATCGGGCGATATGTTCGATATCTACCTTAAAGCAGATGCATCTACGTGGTATTATTTCTCTTATTTCAAAGGTGTGATGATGACACAGTCGGGAAACAACAATTACAATACAATTATTGCCAAAACGAAACTGAATGACAGGAAAGACCCGGAATCAACAATTAAGGTACCTTATACATATATGATGGCAGTTGAGGACCGGCTTGGCAGGTTCCTGCAGAGGATGTCGGATAATAAAGCCGATGATAATTCGGGAGACCTTAATGGTCTTATAAAATGATTTTGCCCCTTTCTCCTAGTTCAATCAATTCAAGATCGTGGATGCTTATCCCATCTATCTGAAACCTGATTGCTGTCATATATTTGTGAAAACCATTATACCCTGCTGCACCAGGATTCATATATAAAAATCCCGCTTTTTTATCATACATAACCTTAGCTATATGCGAATGTCCGCAAATGAAAAGATCAGGAGGATTTTCATTTATTGCGCGTAATACTTTTCGGTCATAATGTCCGGGGGTTCCGCCAATATGGGTGAGCCAAACCCTGGTTTCTTCAGCCATGAAAATCAAATTCTCTTTATAAATTGATTTGATGAGGCTATTATCAATATTGCCATAAACAGCTTTCAATGGTTTGAAGCCGGCGAGTTTATCAGCTGTTTCAATATTACCAATATCTCCCGCATGCCATATTTCATCACATTCTGCAAAATGATCAAAAAGCCTCGGGTGAATCCATCCATGCGTATCCGAAAGAAGACCAATCTTCATATTCTAATTTTTACAAAATACTTGGCGAACCTTTGTGTCTTTGTGCCAAGAAAATTACCTGCGATTGCAAAGATAGACTCAAATTGCCTAATTTTGTACAAATTGATTTCTATGCAGATATTTTATGCACCTGATATAACCGGTAATACCTATACGCTTGACGAAAAAGAGTCAAAGCACTTAATCAGGGTATTAAGGATGACAAGAGGTACGAATGTCAGGCTGATTGACGGCAAAGGGAATCTTTATGAAGGAATCATCAGCAACCCGGACCAAAATAAGTGTATTATAGACATTATAGGAAGAATTACGGATTTCGAAAAAAGTAATTACAGACTTCATATTGCTATCTCACCGTTAAAGAATCCTGAACGATTTGAATGGTTTATAGAAAAGAGTGTTGAGATTGGGATAGATGAGATTACTCCACTGATATGCAAAAACACTGAAAGACCGGGAATAAAGAGTGAAAGAGTCAATAATCTTATAATCTCTGCAATGAAACAATCACTCAAAGCAACCAAAACAATTCTGAATGAACCAACCAGTTTCAAAGATTTTATTATTAAGGATTTAACTGGAATCCGGATGATCGCACACTGCAATGATTCAATCGAAAGAAGTAAGGTTTCTGAGGTATATTCAAAAAATGCGAATTCAATTATTCTGATAGGACCGGAAGGCGATTTCAGCAGGGAAGAGATTGATTCTGCAGTCAACAGAGAGTTTTTCCCGGTTCATCTTGGACCAAGCCGTTTGAGAACAGAAACGGCAGGTGTTGCTGCCTGCCATTCCATTTACTTTATTAACCAGTAAAAGTGCGTTTTATCTGGCCATGAAGTTCACTAACCCTTTCCAAAAAGAACACAGGAAATATTCCTGTGTTCTTTTCGAATTTTTAAACTATTTTCCTGATTTTCTTTATCAGGCTCGTTGTCAAACATCTCCCCGGAACTGCATTTATCTGCCGGAGTAGGTCAATCACATCACAGAATTCAGTGTTTAAACCCATTGCATCTTCTATAAGATCTATGTCTTTAACTTTGATATCCCGGAATGTAATAAAAGGAGTAGAAATTAATCCCATAGGCTTCATGTTTTCAATTTATGAGAAAACGCCCCGGATATATATATTATTGTATTTCTATTTATTTAAAACTTCAAATCTTAAATAATTCTCTTTTTTGATATTGCTCTCTACCCTTAAGCCGTTGTGCCTTTATGCCCTTGCACCCCAGATCAGTTCAGTGTCAGGCTGATTTTTTTCTCGACCATTATTCTCCTCATGTTAATGAGTGCATATCTCATACGGCCAAGGGCCGTATTTATGCTTACATCGGTTATATCAGCGATTTCCTTGAAGCTTAAACCAGCATAATGCCTCAGGATTACTACTTCCCTCTGGTCATCAGGCAAATGGTTTATCATATTCCTGACATCTTTTTGAATTTGTCGTTTTATCATATCATCTTCGACATTGTCTTCGGCAAACGATTTTGAATTAAAAATGTCAGATTCATAGTTGTCGTTCGAAATAGTATTCATCTGCTTGATTCTGCGGAAATGGTCAATAATAAGGTTATGAGCAATACGCATAACCCAGGAAACAAATTTTCCATTATCGGAATATTTACCCGCTTTAACAGATTGAATCACTTTAAGGAAGGTATCCTGAAAGATATCTTCAGCGAGAGCCGTATCGCGTATATAAAGACTTATATAGGCGAAAACTTTGTTCTTATGGCGGTGGATTAGTTTTTCAAAACACGACTGCTCACCTTTTATAAACCGCAAAATCAGTTCATAATCGGAAATCATTTTATTCATAACTCTCTCTTTTAATTAACTAGAGTAGAGATATTCTATAGGCAGTCAGTTTTTAATTAGTATCTATTCGAAATACAAAGAAAACAATTTTTTTGATTTGAAAGTATTACTTTTGGGCTTTAACAGAAATTTAACACAAATTTTAGAAGATCAGATATGGAGGGTTGTATTGAAATCAAGGGGGCAAGGGTACATAATCTGAAAAATATCAGTCTCAAAATTCCCAGAAATAAACTTGTTGTAATAACCGGGGTTTCGGGTTCAGGAAAGTCTTCTCTGGCCTTTGACACTATATATGCTGAAGGACAGAGAAGATATGTTGAAAGTCTCTCCTCATATGCACGTCAGTTCCTTGGAAGGATGAATAAGCCTGAGGTCGATTTTATAAACGGTATCCCTCCTGCCATTGCAATTGAGCAGAAAGTAAATTCGAGAAATCCACGTTCCACAGTCGGAACCTCTACGGAAATATATGATTATCTGAGACTTCTTTTTGCCAGGATCGGCAGGACCTATTCACCTGTATCAGGGAAAGAAGTCAAGAAACACAGTGTTGATGATATTGTTGATTTTCTTTCCGCTCTGCCTGAAGGAACAAAAGTAATTATTACCTCTGCCGCCGAGATACCGGAAAACATTAATATATCAGAATATTTTTCATTCCTTGAAAAACAGGGATTTAACCGGATAGAGTCTAATGGTGAACTCATAAAAATTGATGAGTTAGAATCCTTTAGTGAATATAAACCGGGGCAACGGATCAATATTGTAATCGACAGGCTGGTAATAAATCATTCTGCTGATAGTTTCAGCCGGGCTGCCGACTCTGCTCAAACAGCGTTCCAGACGGGTAAAGGATATTGTCAGGCAGTTATACCTGGTGATAAAGGTGTGATAAGGGAAAGTTTCTCTAATAAATTTGAAGAGGATGGCATCCTTTTTGAGGAGCCATCGGAATATTTGTTCAGTTTTAATAATCCGATCGGTGCTTGTCCGGTTTGTGAAGGATACAGTAAGATTATCGGTATAGATGAAAATCTTGTTATACCTAACCAGAACCTCTCTGTTTATGAGGATGCAATTGTTTGCTGGAAGGGTGAAACAATGAAAAAGTGGAAAGAGAGACTGGTCGCCAATGCAGGATTATTCGATTTCCCGATACATAAACCGGTTTATCAGATCACTGATGAACAGAAGGAGCTTTTGTGGAAAGGAAATAAATATTTCTATGGTATCAACAGGTTCTTTCAACATCTTGAGGAGAAAAAATTTAAAATTCAATACAGGGTACTGTTAAGCCGTTACCGTGGAAAAACAATATGTCCCGAATGCAAAGGGTCGAGATTACGAAAAGAGGCCGGGTATGTCAGAGTTGCAGGAAAAACAATCCAGGAACTGGTTTCAATACCTGTCGAAAAGTTGTTTGAGGTCTTTTCGGCAATTGAGCTAAACGAAACTGATGCCAAAGTTGCTGAAAGACTGATTAAAGAGATAACTGTCCGTCTTAGGTTCCTGATTGATGTCGGCTTACCATATCTTACACTCGACAGACTCTCTTCATCGCTATCAGGCGGAGAATCGCAGAGAATAAATCTGTCGACCTCATTAGGAAGTAATCTGGTAGGCTCTATGTACATACTGGATGAACCAAGTATTGGGCTTCATCCCCGTGACACAAATCTTCTGATCTCGGTATTAAAAGAACTGAGAGATCTGGGCAATTCAGTTCTGGTTGTGGAGCATGAAGAAGAAATAATAAGAGCTGCCGATGAAATAATTGATATGGGGCCGGAGGCGGGCAGACTCGGGGGGGAGTTAGTTTACCAGGGAGGGCTCGATCTTACAGCAGCAAATAAATCTCTTACTGCAAGTTATCTTAGCGGCAGGTTAGTTGTGCCCGTTCCGAAAGCACGAAGAAAATGGAACAGTTATATTGAAATCAAAGGTGCAAGGGAGAATAACCTGAAAGGAATTGATGTAAAGTTCCCCCTTCACACTATTACTGCTGTCACCGGAGTAAGCGGGTCGGGAAAATCAAGTCTTGTATCAGATATATTATATAAGGTATTGTCTGACAGGATTAACGGCACCAATTTAAAACCAGGTCAGTACAGAGATATTACAGGAGACACTTCCGGACTGACAGGAATTGAGCTCATTGATCAGAATCCTATTGGAAGATCGACCAGATCGAATCCGGTTACCTACCTTAAAGCTTATGATGAAATCCGCAAACTTTATTCTGAACTTCAGGCTTCGGTCCAAAATAACTATAAAGCATCACATTTCTCATTTAATATTGAAGGCGGAAGATGTGAAGAGTGCCAGGGTGAAGGGATAATACGGGTTGAGATGCAGTTTATGGCCGATGTGGAACTGACATGCGAAAGCTGCAAAGGTATGAGGTTCAGAAGAGATATACTCGAGGTGAGATATCATGGTAAAAACATTTATGATATGCTTGAGATGACCATAGATGAAGCAATTGATTTTTTCAATGCACACCCGGGAAAGAATGAAAAGAGGATCATCGAAAAGCTGAAACCCCTTTCAGATGTAGGATTGGGTTATATCAAAATGGGACAGTCGTCGAGTACTCTGTCAGGGGGTGAAAGTCAGAGGGTAAAACTGGCTTATTTTCTCAGTCAGGAACGAGCAAACGGGCATATATTATTTATTTTTGACGAACCGACAACAGGTTTGCATTTTCATGACATTAACAAACTTCTTAAATCAATAAATGCGCTTGTCGATCATGGACATTCTGTTATTCTGATTGAACACAATCAGGAGGTGATTAAATGTTCCGACTGGGTTATTGACCTTGGGCCTGAAGGTGGTGAAGACGGCGGGTGGGTAGTTTTCGAAGGCAAACCTGAGGATCTGGCAAAATGTAAAGAATCATACACTGGCAGATATCTGGCACCGAAACTGGTATAAAACACGTACAAAAAATGTAGGGACGTGTCGCGACACATCCCTACAAATATTAATTATATGATGCGTGTTATTTTTTAATTTTGAATCCGAACATTATTGCTACACAACCACTTGCCGGTGTTTCTCCCTGTTTATTAAATGAATTAACTTTAACTACAATTTTAAGCTGCTGGCTTGATTGCAGTTTGAAATCCCATGTTCTGGCATAGTTCACATCCTTATTTGTATAGAGTACATTTTTATTTGCATCGAGTACCCTGAATTCTACTTCCGGAAGTTTATCTTCTCCGCAGATTGAGACTCTGTATTCCATATCGGAATAAAATGTTTTATACAATTCAGCCTCTTCACCTTCAACAAGTATTGCAGCATGATAGTTCCCATCATGTGTATATGCTCCCAATTCAGGGATGCAAACCTTTTTAGCGAATGCTTTGCACTGAGCATCAACATTAAGAGTAGTTGTAACTATAAGTAATGCCAGTATCGGAATTATTCTAGGTATTCTCATGGGATTAGTTATTTACGAATGTCTTTCTTATCTCAGAAACTGTTACAGAGAGTTCTTTGAATACTTCAGGTGTCATGTCAGTCTTAATTTCAGACTTGAGAATGGTGGTATTTGATGCCTTATCAAATTCCGGTCTGATTTTTGATGTTGTGATTTTGATTTTGTCAAAAACCACTTTGAGCTTTTTAACCTGAACTATAAGGTCATCAACTGCCGGATTTCCTTTGCTACTCTCAAGTAAGTTTATAAGTATGTCGATTGAAAGTTTCTGATCAATAATCCTGCCAACAAGTTTATTGCCATTAAATTCCTTCATATCAACAAGTTGAGTTGAAATGTATAACCCCTCGAACCATCCTCCCACTAAAACCATTGCTGCAATTGCAGGCTGACCATTATCTGAGAGATATGAATTAGAGTTCATGAAAGTCTCGCTTACAATCTCCATAATAACTTCGCTGTTATTGATATTCTCCTCGAGTTTGTCAATCTGTGATTGCTCAATTGCCTTAAGGATACCCAGCCCGTCAGCCATCTTCTTTGCAGCATTCATATAATCAATAATAAGTTGTGTTTGTTCGTACAAACTGGCAAAACTTAAATCGCAGGTATAAATTCCCAGGTTAAGAGCCATGCTTTTATTTGTCACATAACTATTGACATTACCAATAGGATTGAGAAGAGACTCATCAAACCTGGCGCCGGCCGATTTAATAAGCATAGCTGACTCAAGAGGAGAAGGCAGTGCATTAAATATTTTTTCTGCCTGCTTAATATCTTCCACCACAGCTGTTTTATCTTTTGGAACACTTACTACTGCTTCATCCTTAGGTGTTTTTGTACCTCCAGACTTACAACCTATAAGCAGGCTGGTAAACATTAAAACTACCATCAGAATTTTTGAACAAATTCCATGTTTTTTATTCATAATATAAATATTTAATTGTCAAACCTATTTCACGACTAAATTAGTATAATATTTTTATTTTTCAAAAACAGCTTTAACTAATTGATGGATTTCTAACTTTGTTTCAAATAATAAAAATATGATAAAATCGGATAAGAAGATCAAAGAGCTGGATGAAATACTTAATAAAGATAATAATATTGTGATAACTGAAGCAATAGAATTACTTCGTCAGGAAAAACCATTTGAAGGTGCCGTTGGTTTGCTTACAGCCTTTTACGATAAGACCGATGATTTTTCAATCAGAAAAACTATTGCTGGTTTTATGAATGATCTGAAGGATCAGACTGTCTGCCAGGAGGTTATAGAAGAAATCAGAAAACGATGGAAATCTGATACAATCAGCATGTTAGTATCTTCGTGCTGGCAATCGGGACTCAACTATTCAGATTTTTCACTCGATCTGGCAAAAGTATTCCTGAGAGAAGATTATATAACTGCAATAGAATGTCTTACAGTAATCGAAGAGTCAGTTCATGAATTAAGCAAGGTCAGAAAAGATGAAATCATAAAGATGCTTAAGGAAAGCCCGGTTTCTCAAATTAATGAAAAGAAAGCGCTAACCCATGAATTAATTTCAATTCTGGAAAGGTAACCGGCTCAGGGCGGTTATTATTGAATTGAATTTCTTTCTCCAAAGATTAAGCTTCCGATTCGAACCATTGTACTTCCCTCCTTAAGAGCCAATTCATAATCTCCCGACATTCCCATAGAAATCTCCTTAAAGTAAGTGCTTGATCTAAAGTAACTGTCTTTAAGCGATTGAAAACAATCTCTCAGATATCCGAATTCCTTCTTTACCTGATTAGTGTCAGATGTAAATGTAGCCATCCCCATTACACCACAGATCCTTATATTTCTCAAACCCGATATATTAAATGATTGTAGATTTTCACACAAATCGTGCATAGGAAATCCGAATTTTGTCTCCTCAGTTGCTATATGAATCTGCAGCAGGCAATCGACAACCCTTTCAATTTTTATAGCTTCCGTGTTGACAGTAATCAATAGTTTGTATGAATCGACGGATTGTATCATACCTATAAACGATACAATATATTTTACCTTATTGCTCTGAAGATGTCCGATGAGATGCCATTCAATATCCTTTGGAAGAAGATCTTTTTTATTCAGAAGTTCCTGAACCCGGTTTTCTCCGAAATATCTTTGTCCTTTATTATAGGCCTCGATAATATCGCTTACCGGTTTGGTTTTCGATACGGCAACAAGCTTTACAGTTGAAGGAAGCTGTGATTTTATATAGCTTATATTACTGGCAATATCGGGCATGTTTATTTTTTTATCTACTAATCAAGTAGATGTATAACCAATCCGCTGCGGAGTTTTGGTTCAAACCATGTTGATTTGGGAGGCATAATGTTGCCAGAATCTGCTATTGCAATAAGTTGATTCATTGACACAGGATAAAGTGCGAATGCCATTTTCATCTCACCACTATCGACCCTCTTCTTAAGTTCACGAAGACCACGAATGCCACCGACAAAATCGATACGTTTAGACCTCCGAAGATCCTGAATGTCCAGTACAGGACTGAGTATCTGATTTGTAAGTATCGTTACATCAAGGACTCCAATCGGATCGTTATCATCAAATGTACCGGCTTTTGCAGTAAGGCTGAACCATTTCCCGTCGAGATACATTGAGAAGTTATGTAGCTTCTTCGGTTTATAGGTTTTGCTGCCCTTTTCCTCAATAACAAAACTGCATTCCAGCCTGGTTAGTAATTCCTCAGAGGTCAGATCATTCAGGTCTTTAATAGTTCTGTTATAGTCAATTATCTTTAACTGATCAGCCGGGAAATGTACAGCCAGGAAAAAGTTATATTCTTCAGTTCCGTTATGGGATGGATTATTCTCCCGCTTCTCTTTACCTACAAGTGCTGCAGCGGCAGTTCTGTGATGGCCATCGGCAACATAGGTATATGGAACCTTTTCAGCAAACAGTTTTTCAATCAGTTTGTTTGTTTCAGGTTTTTTAATAACCCAGAAATGGTGGCCAAAACCATCCTCTGCAACAAAATCATATTCAGGTTTTTCTGTGCTGACTATCCTATCTACGATCTCATCAATCTCTTTAACTGCAGTATATGTAAAAAACACAGGCTCAATATTAGCATTGTTTACGCGTACGTGCACCATGCGGTCCTGTTCTTTATCAGGACGGGTAAGTTCATGCTTTTTAATAATGCCATTAAGATAGTCGTCGACAGATGCACACCCGACAATTCCATACTGGGTACGCCACTTCATTGTCTGGGCATAAATATAAAAACGTGGTACTCCATCCTGAACCAGCCATCCGTTTTTTTGCCACTTCCCGAAATTCTCAACTGATTTGTTATATACCTGGTCAGAATGGGTATCAATATCTGCCGGAAGATCGATTTCTGATCTTGTAATATGAAGAAGAGAGCACTCTTTCCATTTTGCCATTTTTCTGGCCTCATCGGTATTCATTACATCATATGGCAGGCAAGCCAGATCTTTTGCCAGAGCACGCGGAGGCCTTAACCCCCTGAAAGGTTTTACTACTGCCATTTAATTAATAAATTTCAAGTTCTATTTGTTTACTTTATATTTTTCATTCCCCGTTTTGAAATAATCGAAAATCTGCCGGGCAGCAGCGAGGCATGCATACATATTTGCTTCCTCTGTCTGCGCTCCCATTTTTTTTGATGTAAAGATAAAGCGGCCTTTGTACCTTTCCTCGAACAAGGCAATACAGTCAGGTGCGACATCAGAGAGGTACTGGAAGTCGGACCGTTCTTCAAAAATTTTAAGAAGATCATCTTCATCGATGATTTCTTTTCTTGCAGTATTAACGAGTACTGCACCCTTAGGCATTCTCTTCAACAGGTGATAACCAATTGATTTTTTGGTTTTGTCGTTTGCCGGCATATGTAAGGAGATATACTGACATTTTGAGTATAATTCTTCAGTAGTATTGCAGACCTTGACGCCATACTTCTTTATATCTTTCTCAATAACAAATGGATCGAAGGTGTAGATATCCATGCCAAATCCTTTTGCTATTTCAGCAACATGCTTGCCTACGTTTCCGAACGCATGAATCCCGATTGATTTTCTTCTGAGCTCAGTTCCCGATTTGCCAACGAATCCGCCACGAGCCTGATAAAGCATCAGAGAAAATGCCAGTTCAGCTACAGCATTGGCATTTTGACCCGGAGTATTCATGGCTACCACATTGTGAGCAGTACAGGAAGGCAGATCGATGTTATCATAACCGGCGCCTGCACGGACAACGATTTTAAGATTTTTTGCCGCGTCAAATACTGCTGAGGTTATCAGATCGCTTCGAACGATCATGGCATCTACATCCGAAACAGCAACAAGGAGATCTGAAACGTCCTTATAGTTTTCAAGTAACACAAGTTCATAACCTGCAGCCTCCGTAACCGTACGAATCTGGTTAATCGCAACAGGAGCAAATGCTTTTTCTGTAGCTACAAGTACTTTCATAATGAGGTTTATATTAAATATTAAGGCTACATATCCGTTTTTATTCCTTAATATTTTGATTAATTAATTTTTTGATTCAAACTCTTTCATGGCACTTACAAGAGCTTCAACGCTTTCTTTCGGAAGAGCATTGTAGGTTGAAGCGCGGAACCCGCCTACTGATCGGTGACCTTCAATACCAAGCATTCCTTTTGATTTGGAAAAATCGGCAAACGGTTTTTCAAGCTCTTTATATTCCGGGGCCATGACAAAGCAGATATTCATGAGAGACCTGTCTTCAGGGTCAGCAATGGTAGGTACAAATAATTTGTTTCTGTCAATCTCATCGTAAAGAATTTTTGCTTTTTCAATATTTTTCTTCTGTATGGCTTTCACACCACCAAGGTTTTTCAGCCAGGTAAGGGTCTGCTGCGCAGCAAATATTGCAAACACGGGAGGAGTATTGAACATCGACTCACCTTTTAAATGTACCCGATAATCGAGCATCGATGGAATAGGCCGGGTTACTTTACCAAGTACATCTTCCTTTACAATGACAAAAGTAACTCCTGCTGGAGCCAGGTTCTTCTGGGCGCCTCCATAAATAAGGGAATATTTTGAAACATCAACGGGTCTGCTGAAAATATCTGATGACATATCTGCAACAAAAGGTATTTTCACATCAAGATCTTTCTTAATCTCTGTCCCATAAATTGTATTGTTAGTGGTTATATGGAAGTAGTCTGCATCGGCAGGAATTGCGTAATTTTTTGGAATATAATTGAATAGTTTTTCTTTGGAAGAGGCAACTTCAACTACCTCACCGAAAAGTTTTGCTTCTTTAAGAGCTTTACCGGCCCACTCACCTGTATTGAGATAAGCAGCCTTTCTGTTTAGCATATTCATTGGTACCATTGCAAACTGCAAACTTGCTCCACCGCCAAGAAACAGAACCTGGTAGCCTGCGGGTATTTCGAGCAATTCTTTGAAAAGTGCAATTGTGTCGTTTATGCAAGCAACAAATTCCTTACTGCGGTGAGAGATCTCAAGTACAGATAGTCCTGACCCTGCAAAATCTTTTATCCCTTCAATCGTTTTATCAATTGTATACTGAGGAAGAATTGAAGGACCGGCATAAAAATTGTGTTTTTTCATAAAGGACTTTTTATAATTAATAATAGATAATTCCGAATCTGAAATTTACAAAAATATATAAATAATTATATCATCTGTTATTTAACACTTATCGGACATATTTAAATATCAGCAATAAGGGCCCCATTTTTCATTACAGGAATTTTATCGGTAAAATCAGATGTAAGACAGAATTCAATGCAATCATCAAGATTTTTATCTCTCAAACGGGTTCGCTGTGCTGTCTTTTCAATGTATCCTGGCAGATCAGGAGATGCCAGTGACCATAGATCAATTGCAGCAAGTGTTGAATCACAAATAGTTGTGTAACAATTGCTTCTCATCAGCATATCTGCTATTGCTCCTGCACATACAGTATCTTCAATATTGAATCTGTTTTTCCATCCTGCACACAGTAACAGGACGTCCCTGTCCTGCTTAATGAGCCATTGTGTAAGTGCTCCGATATTAAGGAACGATCCGACAACTGTCATATAAGCCGATAATGCCAGATTAATTATTCCGGTACCATTTGTAGTGCTGTAAACAATGGTTTTGCCATATACCTTTTCTTTTGTGAAATTGAAAGGAGAATTCCCAAAATCCGCAAAATCCAGTACATATCCGTCACGCTCGGTGGCAACAAGATAACCTCTTGACTTGTAATCTTTTGCCTTTGCTATTTCTGCAACGGGTATGATTGAAACTGCTCCGTTGGCAAAAGCTGTGCATATAGCTGATGATGCACGCAGTATATCTATAATTACTACAATTGAATTGACATGTCCTTCAGCTTCAAACAGAGCGGGTGAAAAACATGTCTCAAGTTTTCTTTTCGTCATAGCAGATTTTCTTCATGGAATAGCTTTGTGCCTTAGAGTCTTTGTGGCTATGGTTTGTTATAAATAGGAAGGTCGACAATTTTTGCTTTAAGATCTTTGTTGCGGATTCGTATAAATATTTCAGTGCCAGTTTTCCAATAACCTTTATTCAGATAAGCCATTCCAATTCCCTGCTTCATCATAGGAGACATAGTTCCTGAAGTTACTTCTCCGATTGCTTCCCCCTGAGCATTTACTACCTCATAATGCTGTCTGGGTATCCCCCTGTCTATCATCACAAAACCTTTCAGTTTTTTTTGCACTCCCTCCTCTTTCTGCTTCAATAATAGAGCTTTATCAATAAATTCCTTACCGTTGGTAAATTTAGTTATCCAGCCTAATCCTGCTTCGATTGGTGATGTATGATCATTGATATCATTACCGTAAAGGCAAAAACCCATTTCCAGGCGTAATGTATCGCGGGCACCCAAACCTATAGGCCTGATATTAAATTCCTTGCCAGCTTCAAAAACTGCTTTCCAGAGCTTAGGTCCGTCTTCATTTTTAACATATATCTCACATCCTCCGGCGCCGGTATAACCTGTGGTAGAGAATATTACATCATTGATTCCTGCAAAATCCAGAACCTTGAATGTATAATATTCCATATCCTCCACCGAAGTTTTAGTGAGTTTCTGCATGGCTTTCAGAGCTAATGGACCCTGTACCGCGAGCTGAGCTATACTATCTGATGCATTAATAAGTTCTTTACCCGCTTCCAGTCCGAACCGTTCTGCATTCTGAACACACCAGTTCCAGTCTTTTTCAATATTTGCTGCGTTTACTACCAGAAGGTATTTTTCAGTATTATATCTGTATACAAGCAGATCATCAACAATTCCTCCCTTACCATTCGGAAAGCAAGAATATTGGATCTTCCCGTCAAAGAGGTCTGATATATCATTTGATGTTATAAATTGAAGAAATTTCAGAGAAGAGGGACCAGTGACCCAGAATTCACCCATGTGAGAAACGTCAAAAACCCCGACTCCCTTTCTTACCGTGATATGTTCTTCATTAATACCAAAATATTCTACAGGCATATTGTATCCGGCAAATGGAACCATTTTGGCACCTGCCTCCTGGTGAAATTTAATAAAAGCTGTATTTTTCATTAAAACTTAATTATAAATAATAAACTGGATCCACTTTCCGTTAGTGGAATTCGCAAAGCAAACAAATACTTTCCTTAAAAAATCTGATGATTATCAGAATTCAAGGATTTTAAACTCAACTCTTCTGTTTTTAGCCCGCCCTGCAGCAGTGGTATTATCAGATATAGGCTGCAATGAACCATAACCTCTGAATTCCATTCGTGAACGGTCAATACCCTTTTGAATAAGGTAGTCAACAACAGCCTTTGCCCTGGCTCCCGAAAGTTTAAAGTTAAGTGGTTCGCTTCCTGTTTTATCAGTATGTCCCGATATTTCAATTTTCATCTGAGCATTCTCCTTCATAATATTCAGTAAGCGATCGAGTTCTTTATATGAACCGGAAGTAAGTATAGATTTCCCTGTTTCAAACAAGATGTTATTGAGTACAACTTTCTTGCCAACCTTAACCTTAATCAATTCAACATTAAGGTTATAGACTTCTTTTGTCCAGTTATCAGGAACATCAATTCGTTTCATATCTGATAGGAATCCTGAGGCATGCAGATCAATCATATAAGATTTTTTTGCCGGCAGTTTCACCCTGTAACTGCCATCCGTATCAGAACTGGCAGTAGTTCCAATAACTTCGCCGGTTGAAATATCCTTGACGTCAATTTTCGCCAATACCGGTTCGCCAGTTTCGGAATCTTTGACTTTTCCTACAAGATATACCGGCTGTTCCTGCTGGATAGCTGGTGGAGGTGAAGGAGCAATTTGTTTTACAATTATAACTGTATCCCTGATAATAATGGTATCGCGTTTGGGTGGTGGAGGCGTTACAATTACTCGTTTTGGTGGCATTATCTTTCCCTTGTATATATCTGATCCGCCAAATCCACCGCTACGGTTTGAAACAAAATAAAATGAGCTGTCATCAACCGGTGAAGGATAATAAAAGATTTCGTCCCAAGGAGTGTTTACAGGGTAACCATAATTCTTTACAGTATCCCATGCACCAGACTTATTTTTTATGCTATAAAAAATATCAAAACCACCTATTGAATTGTGACCTTTGGAACTGAAAAAGAGAGTATCTCCGGTTTTTGAGAATCTTACTGCTTCCTCATCATAAATTGTATTAATAATTTTCCCTGCATTTTGTGGTTTTGACCACTTCCGGTCGTTTATCTTCTTTATGAAGTAGATGTCCTTTCCGCCGATATTATCTTTACCATAATCTGAAACAAAATAAATCTCGTTTCCTGATGGACTAAAAGTAAACGATGTTTCAGATCCTCTGGTATTGATACTGTATGGGACAGGTTCAGGAGTTTTCCAGATACCTTTTTTGTTTAATGACACCTTAATATCGCCATTGTTTGCATAACCGGCATAAACATAGAGCATGTCATTGGTTGAATTGATATAAAGAGGTGCTTCACAATACTTTGTGGTCAATTCTTTTCCGGCTGATGTTGCCGGGTCCCATGAACCATTGTTTAAGTGGGAAACAAATATATTTTCATCAAATTTTGTATCAGGATGACGTTTACCGGATTTCAGAATTTCCCTTCTTGATGCAAAATAAATTGTTTTTCCATCAGCAGTAAAGACTTCGGAATAGTCATCTGAATTAGAGTTTATATTTGGTCCGATATTATCTATAGATATTCTCAATGTGTCTTTTGTCACAATGAGAGCAGAGTTACATTCCTGAATGCACTCCCGAGCCAAAAAGGTATTCTTTTGACTCTTTTTTCCTGGTGAAGCCAGGTAACCCGTAAATCTTTCGATTGCTTCAGAAAATCTTCCCGCATACTGAAGTGATCTTCCGGTGAGTAAAAGAACATCTTCAGCAACATCTTTCTTTAGTTCGATAGCTTTCAGAAAAAAACCTGCTGCTTCTTCTTTTTTGTCTGAAAAGAGAGCCGACACGCCTGTTTTATAGTTCAACTCGGCATTTGAATTATTATACAAAAGAGCCTGCAAATATTCATTAAATGCATCACTGTACCAGATACCTTTTTCACCATAATAAACATCTCCGTTTGCGACATGTTTCCATGCCTCTTCAAATCCTGGTTTATTAAGTTTGAATTCCTTCCGACGGATTGACAAATCTGTCTGAGCATCCAGAGCTAAAGAACTCAGAAGGAATACCGCAATTATAGAGTAAAGAAAATATCGCATAACATCCGGTTTTTATACCTATAAAAGTAGCACTTATTTCCTTTATCTAAAAAACCTTCTTTATTAATAAGATGAAAACTGCTTCAGGGCAGACCAAAATATTACTATATTTGTTTGAAATTCTTTGCACGGTTTATTAATATTTTATCTCTCTAATAAATATGGATTACAAATTCATAAAAATGGAATATCTTGATTCTGTTTCAGGAGGAGATCCAGAGATTATTAATGAAATAGTAATATTATTTAAGGACCAATCGGCTGAAATTTACAATGAGATGAAATCCCGTCTGGAATCAAAGAATTATACTTCACTGGGATTGCTCGCCCACAAAGCAAAATCGTCTGTTGCCATTATGGGGATGAACGGACTGGCAGAGATGTTAAAAACATTTGAACTCCAGGCCAGGGAAGGCAAAGAACCCCAATTGTACGAACACTATTTAGAAAGATTTAAAAGTGAAACAGAGGAGGCCGTCAGGGAGCTTGAGGATTTAATCAGTAACATGAAAAACGGGAATTGAATGATCAATATTGAAAAAAAGGATAAAATAGACATTATATCCTTCTCTGTCAATAAGATCAACGCTCTCATCATTGATGAAATCAGAGAAGGTATTCTTAAAGTGTTTGATAATTCGAATTCAAAAGTAATAATTGATCTCAAAGGAGTGGAGTACATTGATAGTTCAGGCTTTGGCTGTTTCCTGTCAGTAATGAAAGCTGCAAGGAACAATTACGGTGAACTGAAATTTGCTAATCCGGAACCCAGAATTACTGAGTTGTTCGAGACACTTCACCTTCATACTGTTTTTCAGCTATACTCAGATATTGAGACCTGTTTAAGGTCGTTCAAATAATTCTCAATTTATTTTGCTCCTTTCCTGAAAGAAAGATGACCATCTTTTGCATCAACCACAATTGTGTCCTCTTTTGAAACTTTACCACCTATAATTTCTTTAGATAATTCATTAACTATCTCCTTTTGAATAAGCCTTTTTACTGGTCTTGCTCCCAATTGCGGATCATAACCTTTCTCAGACAGCCAGTCAAGAGCATTCTCTTTTACAACAAGTTTAAGGTTATATTCGGCGAGCATTTGTTCTATATTGTCGAGCTGAATTTTCACTATCTCTTTTATCTGATTCTTATTTAAAGGACTGAACATTACAATTTCATCAACTCTGTTAAGGAATTCCGGTTTAAGCGTTCTTCTTAATAATGCAAATATTTCCTTTCTGAGAAGTTCCTCTTCCTTTTCAGGCATCTTGTTATCCCATTTGTCCATTCTGTCCCTTATAATCTCTGATCCCAGGTTTGATGTCATAATAATAATGACATTCCTGAAATTCACAGTCCGGCCCTTGTTGTCTGTAAGTCTTCCTTCATCAAGAACCTGAAGGAGCAGGTTAAACAGGTCGGGATGTGCTTTTTCAATTTCGTCGAGAAGAACGACAGAATATGGTTTATGCCGTACAGCCTCTGTGAGTTGTCCACCTTCATCATAACCTATATATCCCGGAGGTGCACCAATAAGTCTTGATACCGAATGTCTCTCCTGATATTCCGACATATCGATACGTGTCAACAGGTTTTCATCATTAAAGAGGAACCCTGCAAGAGCCCTTGCCAACTCCGTTTTTCCAACTCCGGTAGTTCCTATAAAGATAAATGAGCCCAATGGTTTTTTCTGGTCATGAAGTCCGGCTCTTGATCTACGTACTGCATCAGCGACAGCCGTTATAGCTTCATCCTGTCCGACTACCCTTTTGTGTAATTCTGACTCGAGCCTCAATAATTTCTCTTTTTCGCTTTCCAGCATACGCGACACAGGGATCCCTGTCCATTTAGATACGATGGCTGCAATATCTTCCGATCTGACTTCTTCCTGAATAAGAGAACCTTTAGTTCTTTTCTTTTCGATAAGCTCTTTTAACTCTGATATTTCTTTTTCGAGTTCAACGATTTTTCCATACCGTATCTCAGCAACTTTTCCATAGTCTCCGCTTCTTTCGGCCTGTTCAGCTTGAAAGCGAAGAGATTCTATAGCTTCCTTTTTAGCCTGTACCTTTTCAATCATCTCTTTTTCAGATTTCCATGCGGCTCTCAGTTCATCCCTTTTCGATTGCAAATCAGCGAGTTCACGGGAAATTTTTTCTGCTTTAATCGTATCTCCATCTCTCCTTAAGGCTTCTTTTTCAATTTCAAGTCGTGTTATAGTTCTTTCAGCTTCATCAATCTCTTCCGGTACTGAATTCATTTCAAGCCTTAACCTGGATGCTGCTTCATCAATAAGGTCGATTGCTTTATCGGGTAAAAACCTGTCAGTTATATACCTGGTGGAGAGGTCTACTGCCGCAATGATCGCTTCGTCTCTGATAATAACTTTATGATGTGTTTCATATTTCTCACGAATACCTCTCAGTATTGAAATGGAATCTGCCCTGTCGGGTTCATCAACCATTACTATCTGGAATCGTCTTTCAAGAGCTTTATCTTTTTCAAAATATTTCTGATATTCACTTAAGGTAGTTGCCCCTATCGCTCTTAGTTCTCCTCTGGCCAGAGCAGGTTTCAGGATATTGGCAGCATCCATTGCTCCTTCCGATTTTCCTGCACCGACAAGAGTATGAATCTCGTCGATGAAAAGTACTATTTCCCCGTTCGATCCGATAACCTCGTTCACAACCGATTTTAATCTCTCTTCAAACTCCCCTTTATATTTTGCTCCTGCGATAAGGGCTCCCATATCGAGCGAGTAAATGATCTTTGATTTAATATCTTCCGGAACATCTCCCCTGATTATCCTGTGGGCAAGACCCTCTGCAATAGCCGTTTTACCAACGCCGGGTTCGCCGATCAACAGCGGATTGTTTTTTGTCCGGCGTGTGAGTATCTGCAAAATGCGCCGGATTTCATCATCTCTTCCGATAACCGGATCGAGTTTTCCTGACCGTGCCCTCTCATTAAGATTGATTGCATACCTGTTCAGCGCATTAAAAGTATCTTCTGAAGTCTGGCTTTCGACATTCGCTCCCTTCCGCAATTCATTAACAGCTGCCGTCAACTCTTTCATCGTTGCACCATGATCCTTAAGAATCCGAGCAGCTTTATCCTCAGTGTCAAGGATACCCATCAGCAAATGTTCGGATGATATGAATTTGTCCTTCATACGCGAAGCATTGTCATTTGCTTTCCTGAATGCTTCTGATACTGAAGAAGATACATAGGAATCTGCGCCGGTAACTTTTGGATATGAATCTATAAGTCCATCGATCTCTTTTGCCAGGGATACAATATTAACGCCCATTTTTCCGAAGAGGAAATTTGTGATACTCTCTGCTTCGCTCATCACACCCTTGAGAATATGGGCACATTCAACAGCCTGCTGACCTTTTGCGCTTGCGATATCGAATGCCTTTTGAACAGATTCCTGAGCCTTTAATGTGAAATTATTTAAATTCATAAAACTGCTTTTAACTACCTGTCTGCAAAATTGCTGCCAGTTACTCCAACCCTTATTTTATTGTCGTTTTGACATCTTAGTATCAATCTAATATGTCAATCTGGCAATGATTTGTGTCCAAACCCTTCCCCTTCTCCTTGCACCCCCTTTTCATTCTGAAGTAGAAAACATGGCGTTGGGATTAATTGTTTTAAAACTATCTTTGTCCCAAATTCTGAATTATGAGTAAAGTTTTATGGAAACCCGGAACGATGATTTATCCTTTACCGGCGGTAATGGTCAGCTGCGGATCACTTCCTGAAGAGTATAATATTATGACAGTATCATGGACCGGCACTATCTGTACAGATCCTGCAATGTGTTATATATCTGTGAGGCCGGGTCGTCATTCATATAATATTATAAAGAAGAATGGCGAGTATGTTATAAACCTGACAACAAAATCGCTTGCTTTTGCTACCGACTGGTGTGGTGTAAAATCGGGAAAAGATCATAGAAAGTTCTCTGAAATGGGACTGACTCCTGTTCCGGCCACAAAAATAAAAGCACCGCTGATTAAAGAATCACCTGTAAATATTGAATGCATTGTTAAGGAGATAAAAGAACTTGGATCGCATCACATGTTTATTTCAGAGGTGGTTGCCATTAATGCTGATGAAAAATATATTGATGAGAAAACCGGGCTTTTCAGACTAAATGATGCAGAACCTATCTGTTATTCGCATGGGAAATACTATGAAACAGGAAGATTAATAGGCAAGTTTGGTTTTTCGGTAGAAAAGAAAACGAACAAGAAGTAAGTTAATGATTGTCATATTTTCTGTTTTAAATCGAATTAGAGAAGAAAACATTAATTAGGATTCTTTGTCCCAAATAACTAATTTCATATCTTCAAAACGGAAATTATTAAAGTGATTTATTATGAGTGAGAAGATCCTCGAAACCCTGATGCAGCTGTTTGCAATAATTGCCAAACCTCAGAGCAACGATAAAGAAAGAAGAGGCGTTGTTGAGGTTTTTCTCAAACGTCTGCTCAATCAGGAACTGGTAAAGAAATATCTCTCCACATATGATGAAAAATTTGAAGAAGCCATAAAAAAGCTTGAAAAGAGCAGTACAGAAAGACGTGAAGGGGCTATCGCTATCAGGATCAGGAAGCTTTGTAAAGAGATCAACGAACAGGGTCAGCTCGACCAGGAACAGAGAATAGTAGTAGTTATACAGGTACTTGAGTTCTGCAAATCGGGCGGACAGGAAGTCAGTCAGCTTGAGCTGGGTTTCATCAGTACACTTGCAGAAGGTTTAAATATTACTCTGGAGGAATATAAATTCATTGAAAGTTTTGTTCTGAATTCATTTACAAATATCCCAGCGACCTCTGATCTTTTAATAATTAATGGAATTAAGAATTTTGAACACAAAGAAGCAAAACATTCGTATAAGGATCTATTGAAAGGGCATATCTGGATACTTTTTGTACCATCTGTTAATAAATACTTTGTCAGGTTTACTGGTGCCGGTGAACTTTCGATGAATGGACAGCTGCTCCAGGAGGATAAAGTATATCCGTTCAGTCAGGGTTCATCTATCAAAGGATATAAAATAACCCCTATTTATTATTGGGATGTTACAATGCAGTTCCTGAAAGAGGAGTTCAAATCATCAAGAGTAGTTTATGAAGTAAATAATCTTGAATACAGGTTCAAAAGCGGAATAGTGGGTATTCATCACATGAGTTTCAAGGAAGAATCAGGCAGGATGGTTGGTATTATGGGCGCCAGCGGAGCAGGGAAATCGACGCTGCTCGGGGTTTTAAATGGCACATGTGATCCTTATGACGGGGAAGTGCTGGTTAATGGAATAAGTATACATAAGGATAAAGAAAAGATCAAAGGGCTTATCGGATATGTTTCGCAGGATGACCTGCTTATTGAAGAGCTTACTGTTTTTGAAAATCTCTATTACAATGCTAAGCTATGCTTTGATAATCTAACTGAAGAAGAGATAATCATCAGAGTGGATAGTGTTCTGAAAAATCTTGGACTCTATGAAATAAGGAATATCCAGGTTGGCAGTCCGTTGAACAAAAAAATAAGTGGCGGACAGCGAAAGAGGCTCAACATATCCCTTGAACTTATCCGCGAACCGGCAATAATGTTCCTCGATGAACCAACATCTGGTCTCTCTTCGCGCGACTCTGAAAATATTCTGGACCTTTTGAAGGAACTCGCACGAAAGGGCAAGCTTCTGTTTATAGTTATCCATCAGCCATCATCTGAGATATTTAAGATGTTTGACAAGCTTATAATCCTCGATACCGGTGGATACCTTATATATAATGGCAACCCTGTGGATTCAATTGAGTATTTCAAAAGAAAAATTGAACAGGCAAATTACAATGAGAGTGAATGTTATATATGCGGTAATGTTAATCCTGAACAGATTTTCAATATTGTAGAGACTAAAGTATTTACAGAGAGCGGGCAACCTACCGAAACACGCAGGATTTCCCCGGAAGACTGGAGTACCCTTTATAAAGAAGAAAAGAAGGAGGATAAACGGGAACCCGGAGGTTCAGTACCAGAAATAAACTTCAAAACTCCAAATAAATTTAAGCAGTTTATTGTCTTTACAAAACGAGATGTCCTTTCCAAGATTGCTGATACACAATACCTTCTTATTACACTTCTTGAAGCACCAATCCTTGCATTTTTTCTTGCTTTTCTCATCAGGTATTTTGATGAAAGCATCAAAAATCCACATTATACACTCTATGACAACAGCAACCTCCCGATTTATATATTTATGTCGGTTATTGTAGCTATTTTCATGGGACTTACAGTAAGTGCAGAAGAAATAATAAAGGATAGAAAAATCCTTAAAAGGGAGGCTTTCCTTAATCTTAGCTGGAATAGTTATCTGATGTCTAAAGTATTCGTTCAGTTTGCAATATCAGCAATCCAGGCATTCACGTTTGTGCTTATTGGTAATGGTATCACTGAGATCAAAGGTATGATGTTTGAGTACTGGCTCGTCCTTTTTTCCTGCTGGGCAGGGGCAAATATGCTAGGACTGGTAATATCCGACAGCTTTAAGGCCGTAGTAACTATTTATATATTAATCCCATTCCTTGTTATACCTCAGATTATTTTAAGTGGGGTTATGGTCAAGTTTGAGAAGCTGAATCCGAACATTTCCTCGCCTGTTTCAATTCCAATATATGGTGAGTTCATAACTGCCCGATGGGGTTATGAAGCCCTCGCGGTCAAACAGTTCATGAATAACGATTATGAAAAGCCCTTTTATCTTTTTGAAAAGGATATGAGTAAGGCTACATTTAAGAAAGACTACTGGAATGTTGAGATAAAGGGTGCTCTTGATAATATTATCAACGATCTGAATAAAGGTGTAAGAGATAAAGAATTCAGAGATAACCTGCTACTTGTATCAAATGAAATAAAGAAACAACTTTTATTGATGCCAGATATCAAATTTGCTTATGTTGATCAGCTCACACCCGACAAAATTAGTTCTGAAATAGCTAATTCTGCCATCAGTTATGTTGAATCAATCAGGAAACTTTATGTCAATATATATAATAATGCCAGCGACAGGAAAGAAGCTTTGAAATCGAAGCTTGCCGGAGAAAATCTGCAAAAATTTCTAAAGCTCAGGGATAACTATTTTAATAAATCAATTGAGGAGTTTGTGAAGGACAAGAATGAGACAACAAAGACTATTATTTACAAGGGTGAATTGGTTCAGAAACTCGATCCTATTTTCATGGATTCCAAATACAAACTGATAAGAGCACATTTTTATGCGCCCGAAAAGCAGGTTTTCGGAATGAAAGTTGACACATATGCAGTAAATGTTTTCGTTCTATGGGTTATGACATTCTTTCTTTATCTGGCTCTCTATTTTAGATTACTTAAGAAACTTCTCGATTCCGGGGAGGATCTATTTGGTAAAAAGAAGAAAGGTTCCGATTAGTTCAATACCTTAAAGAATACGAGAGGCTGCCTCACGAGAGACAGCCTCTTTAATTTTTGGAACAACCGATCTTTTTCAGAATAACTTCAAAAATAACTATTCAACAATCTCAATCATTTTAAATGGTACCCGTATTATAGATTCATAATCCTCTCCTGCCTCAAGCATATCTTCATCGTCTTCCTCATAGTACCAGTTCACTTCAACCTCATTTTTGGCTTTATGTATCGCTTCGAGTTTCTTGAATACATCAAGGATACACTTTGATGAACTTGTGTTAAAATATTCCAGACGGATATTTACTACAGTTTTAGTAAGTGGAGACTCCTTATATGTATCGAGCCAGTCCACCAAAGGCTTATAGAATTCTACTGAGTTTTCTGGAATTGAACGTCCTTTTATTTCAAAGACACCTTCTGTAGAATCAAATTTAACTGTAGGAGTTTTAGGGGTTCCTTCGATGATGATCGGTTCCATATTTATCAGATTTAAAAGTTGTTTTGCTTTTATTCGTTCACTAAAATATCAAGATAGAAAAATGAATAATGACTATTATATGTTTTAAATGTGTATTCAAGTTTATTCCCTGTTTTCCTTGCTATATCAACAAGACCGAGACCTCCTCCACCTTTTGCCGAAATTCTCTGGTGGTTCAGAATAAATTTATATAGTTCCTTTATCTCCTCATGACTCGACCTGTTAATACGCTTTATTTTTTCTTCCAGCCTCTCAATGTTTTCAACATGTACAAAGTTTCCTGTAATTATTCTATACCCGTCATTTACCTTCTTCACTACAAGCAGACCAAACTTTACAGATGTCTGATCCTCAAAATCATCGGGTACTCTGTCAACATGGTGGTATAGATTCTGAAGGCTCTCAACAAGAACATTATAAACCTTTTTCCTGAGCTTTGACTGTTCTTTAACCTCAACCATCTTATCCTCAACAGTGTCAAGAACATGATTTATGACATCCGAATCAACATTACCTTTATAATAAAGGATTGTATTCCCGGTCGATAGGTCTGAAAAATAATTCTCTATATTAAAGCTCATTTAAGCTTCATTTTAGATATGCTCAAGTTTTTCCAATAACAAATATAATAAAAATATAAAGNNAATGGCAACATTTTTGATAAATGTAACTATTTGTTGTGATCAATATCATTTATAAGGTGATATCAGGACTTCTCCTGCTTTTTTGTTCCCTGGTACATCTCATATTTGAGGAGAACACATTCTAAAGCTCCATTAAAAAGAATATGTTTTTCTTTAGGTTTCAAACCAACGTGTTTGAGTGACTCTTTGTTTGAAGTTATTAACCATGCCGTGGTCCCAGTGAAATTGTGTTTCAATGTTGTTCCGATCATACTATATAACAGGTCAATTTCTTCAGGTTGAATTCTCTGTCCATACGGAGGATTGAGAAACACATATCCACGATCATCAATAGATCTAAGATTCTTAAAATCAGACATCTCAAGAGATATTGCATCACTCAGCCCTGCTCTTGCAACATTAGCTTTAGCATATTGTATTGTCTGCTCCGATATATCGCTTCCAAATATTTTTACGGGAGAAAGTCCAATTTGACTGTTACATTCAAGTTTAATCTTTTCGAACAGATCCTCATTAAAATCTTTCCATCGCTGAAATCCAAAGAATTGACGGAATTTTCCGGGAGGAATCTTGCATGCTATCAGCCCTGCCTCAATAGGAATGGTGCCAGATCCGCACATTGGATCCGTCAGAGTCGCAGATACTTTCCATCCTGATAAAAGTATTATACCGGCAGCAAGGACTTCATTAAGCGGAGCCATTGACTGCTCCTGCCTGTAACCGCGTTTAAACAAAGGCACAACCGAAGAGTCAATCGATATCGTAACAAGATCGTTGCTAATATGAAGGTTAATGAGTATCCGGGGATTAGTGGTATCAACGGAAGGACGCCTTCCAGTCTTATTTCTGAAAGAATCGGCAATGGCATCCTTAAGAATGAGACCTGCATATCCTGTATGGCCAAAATGAGGGGAGTTAATTACCGGTACAATGGAAAAAGTATCATCCGGATCCATAAATCTATCCCATTCTATCTTCGATCCTCCTTTATAAAGATCATCTTTTGACCTTATTCTAAAATCATCTATTGGCATCAGAACAGATAATGCAGTTCTGGCACAGTAATTTACCCTGTACAGAAGACTCATGTCACCTTCAAACAATACTGCACGGTTTGCAGTTTGTACATTTGCGGCTCCCAGACTGATAAGTTCTTCTGAAAGAACTTTTTCAAGTCCGTAAAGAGTCTTTGCTACAAATCTCATTATGAATTTATTGACACCTGATTACTGAAAACCTAGTATAGAATTATAGCTCTTCTTATCTGAAATAACTTTGAGTGCTTTATCAATCACTTTATCGTTCTCATTCACAATCTGATATAATTCGTTCGTCTGCCACATATTACTTGCAACATATCCCTTCAGTATTAATAAGATTTCATCCTTCGATTTGTTAAATTGCTCTTCGTTGAATTTGACTCCTTCAGATTCTCCTTTGGCAATGAATGATTTTATATCATCAGGACTGAACTGAAATTTTGTCTTAAAGTCATCAAATGATTTATACTGCGAATTTAGCAATGTCCGGTTCTTATCATAAAACTCAAGAGTAAAGGTATTAAGAACATTTTTTGCGAAAAGTTTATTAAAGTACGTAGAATTAGATGTAGTATCTGCAGACACAAAAACATCAGGCATTATTCCACCTCCTCCATATACAACTCGTCTGTTAACCAATGTTTTATACTTCAATGAATCGGGTAAACGAATGCTGTCAGCTGACATAAGTTCGCCATTAGTAAATCTTTTATAGAAGTTTTCCATGTATTTGTCATAACCTTCGTTATATGGCCGTTGAATCGATCTCCCAGTTGGTGTGTAGTAACGGGCAATTGTAAGTCTTATCATTGAACCATCAGTAAGGTAAAATCCGTTCTGAACCAGTCCCTTACCAAAAGTCCGCCTGCCCAGAATAACCCCACGGTCCCAATCCTGCATAGCTCCGGCAAAAATCTCACTGGCCGATGCGGATCCTTCATCAGTAAGAACAACAACCCTCGATGAAGAAAGGCTTCCATTACCTGTCGATTTAAAATCCTGTCTTGGAGTTTTTCTTCCGACCAAGTAAACCAGCAGTTTCTGATCCGAGAAGAACTTTTCAGCTAATTCAGTTGCTGCCAGCATATAGCCACCACCATTATTCCTTAAATCGAGAACCAGGTTCTTCATGTTGCTTTTTTTCAGGCTAACAACTGCATCTGAAAACTCTTTTTCTGTCGTGGCGGCAAACTTATCGAGTTTAATATATCCTGTTTCTTTATCAAGCATATAGGAAGCAATGACACTATATATTGGTATTTTATCACGAATTATTATGAAATCGAGAATATCTTTTACTCCTTTTCTGTAGACAGTTATGTTCACTTTTGTTCCTTTCGGGCCCATTAACCTGCTTCGAACGCCGGTCGTTGTTATATTTACTCCTGTAACTTTTTCCTTATCTATAGTCAGAATTCTGTCTCCTGCCCTGATTCCTACTTTTTCTGACGGGCCTCCGCTAATGGGTTCAACAATTATTATTGAATCACGCAGTAGATTAAACTGAACACCAATTCCTTCAAAATTGCCATTAAGAGGCTCATTCATCTCTTTAACATCTTTAGCGGAAATATAAGTAGAATGCGGGTCAAGGTTTTTCAGTACCTCAACTATTGCTTTTTCAGTAAGCATATCCAGATTGGCTGAATCAACATAAAAGGCATCAATCAGGCTTAAAGTTCTGCCGAATTTAAAAGTCCCCTCATTTAATACCTGCGATGAAGCTGTTATTGTAAAAAGGAATAATGAAACTGTCAAAACTGCTCCGTTTAATATTTTTCTCTTCATATTTTGATTTTCAATTTTATATTATAATTCTACAATTTACAATCCCGAAAGTTCTATTGAATATGGGGGTGTGCGGTTATTCCCATTCTATGGTAGAAGGTGGTTTAGAGCTTATATCGTATACAACCCTGTTAATTCCTTTTACTTTATTTATTATTTCATTCGATATAAACCCAAGGAATTCATATGGCAGTTGTGACCAATCGGCGGTCATGCCATCAGTTGAACTTACTGCTCTGAGTACCACAGCATTTTCATAAGTCCGTTCATCGCCCATCACTCCGACCGACTGAACAGGTAAAAGAATTACAGCGGCCTGCCAGACAGAATCATACAGACCATGTTTTTTGAGACCTTCGATAAAAATATCATCTGCCTCTTTGAGTATCTCAAGTTTTTCTCTTGTCATTTTCCCGAGTAGCCGAATCGCTAAACCCGGACCGGGGAAAGGATGTCTTTTAAGAATAAAGTCGGGGAGCCCGAGTGCATGACCAACTTTTCTGACCTCATCTTTAAAGAGGAGACGAAGAGGTTCCACTACTTTCAGGTGCATCTTTTCAGGCAGGCCTCCAACATTATGATGTGATTTAATTGTTGCAGAAGGTCCGTTAACTGAAACAGATTCAATTACATCGGGGTATATTGTTCCCTGAGCGAGCCATTTAACATCTTTAACTTTTTTTGCTTCAGAATCAAAAACATCAATAAATACACGTCCGATTATCTTCCGTTTAGTCTCCGGATCACTAACTCCTTCCAGTTGATCGAGGAATCTGTCGCATGCATCAACACCAACAACATTAAGTCCGAGTCCAAGGTACGATTCAAGCACTTTGTTAAATTCATTCTTCCTGAGTAATCCATTATCTACGAAAATGCACGTAAGGTTTTTGCCTATTGCTTTGTGGAGCAGAAATGCCGCAACAGAAGAGTCGACGCCACCTGAGAGACCGAGGATCACCTTATCATCACTTAACTTCTCTTTCAGGTTATCGACAGTTGTACCGACAAATGAATCAGGAGTCCAGTTTTGAGAACATCCGCAGATCCCGATTACAAAATTTTTAAGTATCTGAGTTCCTTCAGCGGTATGATAAACTTCAGGATGGAACTGTATTCCCCATGTATTTTCACCCTTTATGTGATATGCCCCTGCTTCTACATCAGCTGTCGATCCCGTAATCTCATATCCTGAAGGGATCGTTGCGATAGTGTCAGCATGTGACATCCATACCTGTGTTCCGGGCTTTATATCTGTGAAGAGCGGGTCATTACTGTTTATGGAGACAAGATTTGCCCTGCCATATTCCCTGATTCCTGAAGGCTTGACTTCTCCTCCAAAATTCTGAACCAGGTATTGTGCTCCGTAACAGATGCCAAGTAACGGTATTATTCCTTTGATGTTTGTAAGGTCGGGGAATGGAGCATTTTTGTCACGCACTGAAGATGGACTGCCTGATAAGATTACCCCTTTAACATTATCATCCGGAGTAGGGAAATGGTTATAAGGATATATCTCGCAATAGACATTAATTTCGCGTATCCTTCTGGCTATAAGCTGAGTATACTGAGATCCGAAATCGAGTATTAAAATTCTTTCCTGCAAAACTTCATTAGTTTATTAAAATGGTCACAAAGATAGAAATTCTTTTATTAAGGATCAGTAATATTCCCCACCTCATAAGTCTTGCCATCAATAGCCGGATAAGTTTCAGGGAATAATGTTCTGGCCTCATCAACAAGAGGTGAAATATTTTTATATCGGGCTGAGAAATGGCCGATAATAAGAGTATCGACTTTGGCATCAACGGCAGTTTTCGCAGCATCAAGAGTTGTTGAGTGGCCTGTTATTTTTGCAAGATCCTGGTTGCTTTTATCGAAAGTAGCTTCGTGATATAAGAGGCTCACTTCCTTTACGAATGAAGCCAACCGTTTGAAATATTTTGTGTCGCTGCAATAAGCATAGGACAGCGGTTCAGGTGGAGGGAGCGTCAGGTCTTCATTTTTTATTAAGGTACCATCAGGAGTTATAAAATCCTCTCCTTTTTTTATAGCAGGAATTCTGACTGTTGGAATTTTATACTTATCAATACATTCTTTTATTATATTCCTTTCGAATATTTTTTCACTGAAAAGGAATCCATAAGATGGAACCCGATGCTGCAGGGGAAAAGAAGTAACAGTAAGATACTTATCATCAAGTATTTCAACAGGGTCTTTGCCTGAAAGTGGTATAAAATCAATTTTAAAGCTTAGATTAATATCAAAATCGCTGAGATGTGATTTCAGAATTTTATCATAGTTTTCAGGAGCGTAAAGATGAATGGGGTTGGTCCTTCCCATTAAACTGAAGGTCGATAATAGTCCATAAAGACCGAATACATGATCGCCATGAAGATGGCTTATGAAGATATGGTTTATTTTTGCGAACCTGATCCTGGTTTTTCTGAGTTGCATCTGAGTACCTTCACCACAGTCTATTAAAAATAACCGCTCATGCGCATTGAGCACATGAGCGGAGGGATATCTTCCTGATGTTGGCAATGCAGAACTACTACCAAGTATAGTCAATTTCATCGCACTCTGCAAAGCGATCTGCTTTATGATATCATTTTTTCAGCATCATCAACCGTTCCTGTTATTGTAAGTACGGTGTCGAGCTGAGAAATTGTGATAAGTCGTTCAACAGCTTCATTAAGTCCGCAAAGAACGAATGTACCACCTGCATTTTTACATAGCCTGTTGGCTACTAATATAGCACTTAAACCAGAAGAGTCGCAATACTGACATTTTTCAAGATC
>PLNF01000101.1:124436-128016 GCA_003141715.1 Bacteroidales bacterium
ATAACAGTGCTGTTATTCCGGCTCTCAATATTAAAATCCATAGTATTAAAATTTGATAGCCTAAATTTAATTAATTTTTCGATTTCTTGGAAGCTTTATTCTCTTTTTCTTCCATTTCTTCTTTTAAAGCAGCCAGCTGAGAGATATCACCAAGTGTAGTTTTTTCAGAACTTGATTTCTGTTTCCTTGCCGTTTTCTTTGGTGAAGAAGGTTCTGCTTTCTTAACAGGAGCTTCAGCTGCTTTCTTTTCATCTTCAAATACTCTGCTGTGTGAAACAATGATTTTCTTAGCTGATTTATTAAATTCAATTACTTTGAACATCAGTTTTTCATCAACTTTTGCCATCATTCCGTCCTCTTTCACCAGATGTTTTGGGGTAACAAATCCTTCAACACCATACGGAAGGGCTATCACAGCACCTTTGTCGAATACTTCAACAACTGTACCTTCGTGTACTGAATCCATGGCAAAGAGATTCTCGAAGACATCCCAGGGATTCTCTTCAAGCTGTTTGTGACCAAGACTCAGGCGTCTGTTATCTTTGTCAATTTCAAGTACAACTACTTCAATATCCGCATCAATGGCTGTGAATTCGGCCGGATGTTTGATTTTCTTTGTCCACGATAAATCAGAAATATGAATAAGGCCGTCAACTCCCTCCTCAATCTCAACGAATACACCGAAATTGGTAAAGTTCCTTACTTTGGCAGTATGTTTTGATCCAACGGTATATTTTTCATCGATATTCTGCCATGGATCAGCTTTGAGCTGTTTGATACCGAGAGACATTTTTCTCTCATTCCTGTCAAGTGTCAGAATTACCGCTTCAATTTCGTCGCCCACTTTCAGGAATTCCTGAGCACTTCTCAGATGTTGTGACCATGACATTTCAGATACGTGTATCAAACCTTCAACACCAGGTGCAATTTCGACAAAAGCACCATAGTCGGCCATAACAACAACTTTTCCTTTTACCTTATCGCCGATATTCATGTTCGGGTCGACAGAATCCCATGGGTGTGAAGTCAATTGTTTAAGACCCAGAGCAATTCTCTTCTTATCATCATCGAAATCGAGAATAACTACATTAAGTTTCTGATCGAGCTGTACAATCTCATCGGGGTGATTAACCCTGCCCCATGAAAGATCTGTAATATGAATGAGGCCATCTACACCACCAAGGTCGATGAATACACCATAAGATGTTATATTTTTAACAGTTCCTTCAAGAACCTGTCCTTTTTCAAGTTTTGCGATAATCTCTTTCTTCTGTTGCTCAAGTTCTGCCTCAATAAGAGCTTTATGAGAAACAACGACGTTTTTGAACTCCTGGTTAATTTTTACAACCTTGAATTCCATTGTTTTACCAACAAAAACATCATAGTCGCGAATAGGTTTGACGTCAATCTGTGAACCCGGAAGGAAAGCTTCAATACCAAAAACATCTACGATCATTCCACCCTTTGTACGGCACTTGATGTAACCTGTAATAATTTCGTCTTTTTCAAGTGAAGCATTAACCCTGTCCCAGGAATTAATAGCACGGGCTTTTTTATGAGAAAGCAGAAGCTGACCTTTTTTATCTTCCTGACTTTCAACATATACTTCAACTTTATCACCAACTTTAAGATTTGGATTATAACGGAATTCATTTAAACTGACAACGCCTTCCGATTTGTAGCCAATATTGATGACGACTTCCCGTAATGTCATCTGGATAACTGTACCGATCACCACTTCGTCAACTGCAACAGTAGAAAGAGTCTCATCATAAAGAGATTCATACTCCTTATACTTTGGTGAATTTCGGAGTTCCTCACTCTCAAAGGTATCCCAATCAAAATCTTCTGCTGAAGCAGCAATTACCGGTTCAGCTTTTGTTATAATTTCTTTTTCCGGTTCAGCTTCCGGTTCTGTTTTCGTCTTTTTCGGCCTTTTCTCTTTCTTCACTTCAGAAACGAATCCGTAATCTTCAGCCTTTACAGCTTCAATAACATTTTCCACTTCTGGAAGCTCCTTTGTAATAATTGTCACGACCTCATCTGAAGGTAATGTTTCGGTTGAAACATCATGTTTTTCGCTTTTTCCTTTAGCTTTTGCTCTTTTTACCTCTTTTACCGGGGCTTCGCTTTTTTCAACAACCTCCTTTTTGGTTGTTTTCTTTTTGTTTTCAGTCATAAGTTTAAATTAAAAGAACTAATAATTAATAAGTTAGACATTATTTTGTATGAAAAATTGGTTGCAAAGATATGATATTTTTCAAAATCCCCCCAATAATATGGTATAAATTCATAGGCTATCATCTAACGTGATGCCCCTCTGCCGCTTCGCGGCATCTCCCCTAAGGTGGGGTTTGTTTTTGGAGTAATGCCCCCTGGCCGCTTCGCGGCTTTGGGGGGCAATCATTTCCTTATTTAACTTGTTATATTATCTTTGCACATATGATGAAGTTATTACCTAAAATATCTGATGATTTATGAGAATTATTGTCGTTGGCTCAGGTTATGTTGGTTTGGTAACAGGTACCTGTTTTGCTGAAAGTGGTGTTAATGTAACCTGTGTTGATGTAGATTCTGATAAAATAAAACAACTTAAGTATGGGAACATTCCTATTTATGAACCCGGACTCGAGGGTATGGTCAAAAGCAATATTGAAAAAAAACGACTCTCTTTTACGACAGATTTAAAAGATGGAATTGATGGATCGGAGGTAATTTTTATTGCGGTCGGAACACCTCCCGGCGAAGACGGTTCGGCCGATCTGAAACATGTGCTTAATGTTGCAAAAGAAATTGGACAGATCATAACAAAACATATAGTCGTTGTGACAAAAAGTACTGTCCCGGTAGGCACATCTGAAAAGATTCGTAATACCATTCAGGCTGAACTCGATATACGAAAGGAATCAGTACCCTTCGATATGGCGTCTAATCCGGAATTTCTTAAAGAAGGAGCGGCAATCGACGATTTTCTTAAACCTGAAAGAATTGTTATTGGAATTGATAATGAAAAAACACGGGAGATTATGAACAGGCTCTATATGCCATTCGTTCTGAATAATCATCCGATCCTGTTCATGGATATCGCTTCAGCGGAGATTACAAAATATGCCGCAAATGCCATGCTTGCCACTCGTATCAGTTTCATTAATGAGATAGCAAATTTATGTGAAATTCTCGGAGCTGATATTAACAATGTGCGAAAAGGAATCGGGAGTGATTCCCGGATTGGAAGTAAGTTTATTTATCCAGGTACGGGCTATGGAGGCTCATGTTTTCCAAAGGATGTTAAAGCAATTATAAGAACAGCCAAAGACAAAGGCTATAAGCTAAATGTAATAGAAGCTGTCGAAAAGGCTAATGAGTACCAGAAAAATGTCATTTTCAACAAGATGGTTGTTTTTTTTAATAATGATTTGAAAAACAAGGTAATTGGAGTATGGGGTTTATCATTCAAACCTAAGACAGATGATATTAGAGAAGCCTCTTCGATCATTCTTATAGAGAAGCTTCTTAAGGCCGGTGCCAGAGTTAAAGCTTATGATCCGGCGGCAATAAATGAAACGAAAAAACTTCTTGG
>PLNF01000144.1 GCA_003141715.1 Bacteroidales bacterium
GATTCAAAATATAACGAAAGACGGAGCGAATGTGATAAAGCTGTTGAATTACTTCAATTATATAAGCCTATCCGGAACTTAAGTGAACTGACCGTTGGAGAAATCAATATTCTGGAAAAATATATTAAAGATCCGGTTATAAGAAAAAGAGCAAAGCACGTTATCAGTGAGAATGGAAGAGTTATCGAAGCTGTGATTGTACTGAAGGATAATAATATATTACGTTTCGGAGAACTTATGAATCAGTCCCACGATTCCCTTAAGGATGATTATGAAGTTACCGGTATCGAACTCGATACTCTGGTCTACGAAGGAAGAAAGCTTCCGGGCGTCATTGGTACACGTATGACCGGAGCCGGATTTGGAGGATGTACTATCAGCATCGTCAGAAAAGCCGACTCTGCAAAATTTATGACTACTCTGTCAGCAACATATCAGAAAAAAACCGGTCTCGTGCCTGATTTCTATCAACCGGAGATTGGAAACGGAGCAGGAAGAATTGAGCTATAACCTTACGTATTGTTCAGCGTTTAACGTTTTCAGTGTATATGATACAATTGCCTTTTACCTTTAAAGCTCTTACTGTCAATATCCTTAACACATCTGAAGCCAACTGTCGGACTTCTATCGAAGCCGGGTGATACCATGAGTAATATCTGAGTTTTGTCGAGTGACTGCGGTCCTCCCTGGATAACCATGCACGTGCCAGGGTCCACGGAAAGGATGATTTTCCAATATTCTTCATTTATACAGAAATTTTATGCATTAATTTTACCATTTCAAATTACAATAATCAGTAACATTTTCAGTATTGATTCGTACAAAAGCTAAATTTTCATATGCATTATGAAACATACAAATCATATAAAAAATGGTTACCTGTATTTGGATCAAAAATAGGTATGACAGATAATTAGATCAATTTTTTTCGTTTAGATAAATAAGTTGTATATTTAGCGTGATTCAAAAGCAGATAGGGTAATGTCTAAAACAATTAAAATATTGAATTATAGTTTTATTCTTATTCTGATTGTAATTTTTACTGCATGTGCTCCCGCTAAAAAGAATCCATATTACGAAAAAAGAAAAAAAAGTTCCCAGGTAAATGCCTCACAACTTGGAAGAAACAGATACTATTTTTCGAAAGAATATCAGAAAAAACTGAACAAGACTTTTAAACCGAAATAGATACTGATCTTTTCATTCATCGCACATTAAACTTAAACCATCATAAGCAAGCATAATTTCAGGTGGCAACTCTTTTGAAACTTCGTTATGTAAGCCCATTTGATGACTGATATGTGTAATAAAAGCCTTTTTAGGTGATATTTCTCTTATAAAATCTATTGCTTCTCTAAGGCTGAAATGAGAAATATGCTTTTCCTTTCTAAGTGCATTAACGACCAGGTATTTGACGCCATAAAGAGTCTCTTTACTCTCCTCCGGAATATAATTTGCATCCGTTATGTATGCAAAATTTCCTGCTCTGAAACCATAAACAGGCAGCCTGTAATGGAATACTCTCACTGGTATAATCTGCATCTTCCTTACATTGAACCCATGTTCAGGAACAGGATTAAGCCTCATTTTAGGAATTCCGGGATACTGATATTCTGAAAACACGTAGGAATATTCTTTTTTAATTACCTTCTGAACCCTCTCCTCGCAAAAAATGTCAATGGCGTCCTGACTTTTATAGTTGAAAGCCCTTACGTCATCCAAACCTGCAATATGATCTTTGTGTTCGTGGGTCAGAATAATTGCATCGAGCCTTGAAACATGTTCCCTGAGCATCTGTTGGCGAAAATCAGGTCCTGCATCAATAACCAGGGTTGTATCGTCTGTCTCCAGTAGAACAGAAGTCCTGAGTCTTTTATCGTGCAGATCTGAAGAAAGGCAGGTATTGCAATCGCAGGCAATTACCGGGACACCCTGTGATGTACCTGTTCCTAGGAATGTTATTTTCACAATAAAAATATTTCCTGACAAACCTATATTAAAAATAAGTAATAGACAACAGGTTTTGCATTTTTTGTAATAACATGCACAAACGGTATATTTGTTATATTTGAGTGAATAAATTTATAAATGTGAACGGCAGGATTTACCTCATACCTGTGACTTTGGGAGGAGATGATTTTCTTAAAGTGATCCCCGAAAAAGTTATTAGTCTTACAAGGCAATTGCGATACTTTATAGTTGAAGACATCAGGAGCGCCAGAAAATTTTTAAGGCTTATTGACAAAGAGTTTCCCATAAATGATTCGGTATTCTATGAATTAAACGAACACACAGGCGAATCAGATATTGCACATTATCTTGATCCGGTTTCTAACGGATCGGATATTGGTGTTCTAAGTGAGGCCGGGCTTCCCGGTATTGCAGATCCCGGCGCAAAAATAATCGCTCTGGCACATCAGAAAAGAATCATGGTAACTCCGTTATCAGGACCATCCTCGATACTACTGGCTCTTATTTCTTCGGGACTAAACGGGCAAAATTTTACCTTCAATGGATATCTGCCGGTAAAGCCTGCGGAAAGATCTGCAAAAATCCGGGAACTTGAAAAAAAGGCTGGAGAAGGATTTGCCCAGATTTTTATGGAAACACCTTACCGCAACCAGAAGATGCTGGAGTCACTCGTAACGACCTGTCATAAAGATACATTGCTCTGTATTGCAGCTGACATTACCCTGCCAACAGAATCGATAAGGACAATGAGAATCTCAGAATGGAAAAGAGATCTGCCATTATTAAATGACAAGCTTGTGGTCTTTGTAATGCAGTGATTTTATTTTGATGGTCCGGGTATTACTTTAATCAGTTGAACATCATATAAGAGAGGAGTATACCCGGGTATAGAATAAAAACCCTGAGTACCATAAGCAAGTATAGACGGGATAAGGAAAGTAGCTTTCCCACCTTCTTTCATATATGTGACACCCTCATCAAATCCGGCAATAAGATCTCCTTCACCAACGGGAAAAACCAGATCAGCTCCACCTGCATTAGTATCAAATTCAGTTCCATCCAGGTATTTACCGGTATATACTACATGGGCAGTATCGTGTGTTACAGGTGTACGACCAGTTCCTGTAAGTACATTAAGATAATATAAACCACTTGGTTCCAATTTAAAAGTATCAGTAGGGTTACTACTAAGGTAATTCGATATTGCTTCGGCTTCAGCTTTTTCATATTTTCTTGCAGGATCGCACGATCCGAGCGATAATAGCATTATTGCTGCAAAAAACAAGAGAATTGATTGATAATACTTTTTAATCATAGAATTAATTTTTAATAATTTCAATAAATCTTAAACGTAACGTTCCCACCAATTATTATTTGGCCTGCAAGATATTAACATTATATACAATTACAGCTCTCGATGGGATCATTTTTCTGTCTCCGATCAATCCGTATGCCAAAAAAGGAGGTATAATGAATATTGCTTCAGCTCCGGGTTTCAGAAACCTCAGACCTTCGTTCAGACCTGGTTCTATTTCGGTTCTTCCAAGGATAACTTCCTTTGGACCAAGATCTTTGGAGGAGTAGCATTTGGTGCCATCAAGAAGTGAACACTCATAATCCATAACAACTTTATCATTATCGATAAAAACTTTCCCGTTACCTTCCTTTATTATCTGATACCAGAGTCCCGTGGGGGATTCATTCATTTTGAGACCTTTGCGTTCAATATAGTTTTTTATCCTCTCCCCGTCTTTCCGAACAAGATACTTGTTAAGATCAGCCATTTCATTATTCCCGGGTTTAGAATTACTAATAGTATTCCCCGGTTTCTCTCTGCATGAAACAAGAGAAACNNACATTCTCTTTCAGAACTTTAAGGAAATAGGCAATGGTATTGTCGAGAGTATCTGTAAACTCTCCTCCGGAAGCGTTCAGATGCCCTCCTCCGGAAAAATAGAGTGAAGCAAATTCATTTGAAGGGAAATGCCCTTTTGAACGGAAGGAAAGCTTTATAAAATTGTCCTTTTCAATAAACAAAGCAGAGAAGTTTATTCCCTTAATTGATAAGGGCATATTTACAAATCCTTCTGTATCACCTTTTACATGGTTATATTCTTTTAAATCGTTTTTTGAAAGGTA